>JBFILF010000016.1:0-24335 GCA_041599835.1 Pirellulaceae bacterium | reverse complement strand
CGCCGGCCGAGGCGCGTTACTTAGTTTTTGGTTTGGGCGAACAATGCAGCCTGGTGGGCGCTGGCACGTCGGCGGTATTTGCCGAAGCACCGGTCCACTTTTCAGATAACAGCGTATCAAGTCCCAAAAACATGTACTGCCGATACCTAATCGTCGTGGAGCTGTTAACCCGCGACGAGCGGGAATCAACTGCCCGCTACGTGGGCACCGCGATTCCGCACCTAACAGGTATGCAGGGCGTGAAAAGTGAGTTGGAAAATTTTTATTCAGGCCAATAAGGCCCGCGAGCGGATGCTCGTTGTTCGTCAAGGGAAGGTTCATCGGCGCACGGTTTTTCCATAAGTGATCCAAATGAACATCCATCCAACCAAAATCGACTCGCGTAAGCAGCGCCGCGCCAGGCAAGCCATGCGCCGAGCTGATCGGCTGGTCATGGCGAATCGTAACGGTTTAACATTGCTGGAACTGTTGGTGGTCGTTTCCATTTTGGTGGCGACGGCTGTAATTGTTTTACCGATGCTGAACACGCAAATTGAAACACCCGGTGGACAGACCAAAACAGTCAACGAGATTTCCACCCAAACCACCTTCACCGTCATCCGCGATGCCATGGTGGGTGAGCAGGGCGTGATGGAAAACCTGGCTCACCGACCGGATGCCTTGCCACGAGAAGTCTCCGAATTGGTTGCTGCCGATCCGCCCAAGCACGTCAAGGACAATTCTCCGGAGCTGGTTCAATTCGACCCGATCCTGGGCATCGGCTGGCGCGGCCCCTATCTTTTGCCCACCGGCAAGAATCACGAGGGCAAACCGACGTTGGTCGACGGTTGGGGTCGCGAAATTAAACTGCAGGTGGATTTTGATGCCGACGGTCAAGTTGACATGCAAGAATCCAAGTACATTCGCTTGGTTTCCGCCGGTCCCAATGGTGAGATTGAAACGCCAGCAGATTCACTGAATATGGAACCGGGCAGCGACGACGGGCGGCAACTTACCATGTCAGAATGCGGTGATGATCTGGTATTATTCCTGTGTGTTCCAGATTATCGCCAATAGAATCATCCAAGTTGGCTCTTTGCCTGATTGATTGCCGTCACGGTGCCTACGACAACTATTCCCGCGACCCGCACGACAGCGGAGCGATCATGTGTCTATGACCCGGCTGTTGCGCTAATGGTTCGTCGCCCCCTGAACCGTGTGGGACTGACGCTGCTGGAGTTGCTTGTGGTGCTGGTGATCCTGGCCGTCGTCGCCACGGTGGCGGTTAATTCACTGCAACCGCAAGTCGAAACGGCGCGCTTTGAGCAAACGCGACGGCTGCTTGACAATATCCAAAACTCGGTGGCTGGGACTCGCCAGATGCAGCAAGCCGATGGAACGCCCCTGATATCGGGGTTTGTGGCCGACGTGGGTCGATTGCCGAAGCGCGAAACTGGCGTGAACCCCGGTGGTTCGCTGCAGGACACGAACCAACTTGAGATGCGCGAGCTGTGGGACACCCAGTCGGTGCTGGCTCGCAACTATCCGTTTGCCTTTCGCGCCGGACCCGCTCAACCGGTAGATTATTCGTCAATTCAGCTTCCCTGCGGCTGGCGCGGCCCGTACTTGCACTTGCCGTTGGGTTACCAATCCCTGCGAGACCCTTGGGGCCGCTCGTTCAACCTGCAAACCGATAATGACGGGCAGATTTTGGCCGTGGGCTGGGAACCCATGCCGCCTTATGAGTCACCGCTCACCCGCGATCTTACAATTGCAAAAGTTTCCGTAACCGGAACCCTTAATTTTGGCCAATCGGTACCGTCCATCGTGGATGTGGTTTTGTTGATACCCGATCCCGATTCTTCGCTGACCGAGTTGTCCGTAATGGCCGATGAGAATCCTGGCCTGGCGCAATTTTTATTTTCGCAGGTACCCATTGGTCTGCGGGCGTTGCACATACGCTACGATGACCGACAACTGACCAAATACATTCACGTGACACACGGCGGTTTGTCGTTGGCCATTGACGCCGAACAACCGGCCGCCGCACAATCGAATACCGAGCAATCGTCCTCGGAACAGTCGTCCGGAGACCAGGTGCCCAATACGCAAACGCCCCAAGGATAATCACATAACTTCGCGCAATCCCAAACGAATTGCTGAGCGTCGTTGTCCCAGCTGATTCGTTAATGAGTGTTGTCTGTTAAGGGACGGTTTTCAACTCGCCGCCGTCAACATGAAACGCCCGGAATACTCTGTTGTCCTGATCAATCGATCCAACGTTTTCCGCCTGGATTTTCGCGGCAAATACGCGCAGGAGGCGGGGGAACTCCAGCAGGCTGAACTGGGCGAAGACAGCGGGCTGCTGGACGCAGTACGCCACGTCCTGTCCGGCGGCCAGCCGCTCGGCCGCAACACCATTGTTCTCTCCACCGGCATTTGGAATCAGCTGATCGAAATCCCCCGACTCAGTCTCAGTGGGGTGGACGAGTTGGAGCTGGAAAACGCCTTGCGGTACGAAGCGGAAACGCTGGTAGGACAAGCGGCCGACGAAATAGCGTTGGGCGCCGTGCCCATCGGCGGCGATGATACGTGGTCGCGCTATTGGATCAACGTTGCCAGTCAAGCCGAGTGGGACGAGGTGACGGTCGAATTGATGGCGGCCGGAGCGCGACACGTTTGGTTCAGCCACCCGTCGGGGCTTTCGATCGATCGCCGCGGCAAATCCGGCCGGCCACACGTTGAATGTTGGGACAACCAAGTGGCACATTTTGCCGCTAACGGCGATATGCAAGCGGTGTCCAATTCGGGAGTTCGGGACGTCGAACGATGGGTTGCCGATTTGTCGTTGCGTTCCTGGCAAGATCTATCCGAACGATGCACGGTCGTCATCGGCCCGGGCCAGACAATGGCCGCCGATCAACCGCGGCCCAAACACCTGGTGGAATTGTCGGACCAGGCCGCGCTGCGAAACTGGATGCAATCGGTCGCCAAATCGTTGCTCCTCATCGATCAAGGCCGGTGGCCGGTGATTGCCCAGCAAAAAAAGGCCGTCCACCCGCTGACCCAATGGCTGGCCAAGGCAGCTGTTCTGATGGCGATCATCCTGTTTTGTGTCTGGCACTGGACCTGGCTGAATCAGCGGAGCCGATCGATTGCCGATTCAATCCAATCCGTACAGCAACTGGCCGACGAAAAAAACAAATTTGATTCGCTGCTGCGCGGCGTGATCGAACAACGCGAGAAAGTTGCCGTCGAGGCGGCCCGCACTCAACTCGATTTGCACAACGTGCAGTTTTTAGTGGAAAAACAAACCGACCGATTTTCGCAACTGCTGCATTTGCTGGTCGGGCTGCGGCCGGACGACATGGTCGTCCGCCAAATATCGCCGCATGAGAAAGGCACCGTGTTGTCCGGTGTCTCATTGACCAGCGAAGCCGCGTCAACGATGGCTAAGAGCTTGCGGCCATTGGCGCTGCCGCTGGGATGGAAAACGCATCCGGCAATGCAGCAAGGCGAGAAAAAAATGGTCAATGGCGGGCCCTGGACTTTTTCGATTTTGTTGGAAGACATCGGGCCAGGTATATCCCTGCCGGTCGACGCACCGGCGCCTCGTGGAGATCGGATGAGCAACAAGGTGTACCCATGATTCCCGGCAAAAAAATGACAAAACGCGAACGCACGTTGCTGACGTTGTTGCCGGTGGCCATCGTTTTGGCCGTCTACGCCTTTTTGTTTGCGCTGCCCGTGCAAAAAAGGATCCAAAACCAGTTAGTCCAGCTTAAAGGACTTCAAAACAAAGCCGTTGATGAATTGACGACTGAAAATGCCAAGCGCACGCTGGAATTGGCGCAAAACGCGCTGGCACGCTTGACGGATCGAATGGTCGCCGATCGGGCCGGCATCAAACGAAAAGGCCAAGATTGGCGCAGCACCGAAACCCGTCTCGAAACCGTCCAGCAAATCACCGAATTGCTGCGGCAATTCGATTTGTCGGTGATCAGTCAACATTACGAAACCGAGCCGGCCATTTCCAACTACCTGAGGGATTTGGCGGGCGTCATCGATTCCTACGCTTCCGACACGCCGTTGGAATATTGGCAGATCGACTTTGAAGGCGGCTACATGGATGTCAAACAATTTCTGGAAGAAGTGCAGCGGTTAGACGCGGGCACGTTTGCCATCTCGTTGAACATGAATGCATCTGAAACCAATAATGGCATCCACACGTGGACCATTCTGTTTATCGTCTAGTCTCGTGGAAGTTAAATTGAATCAACCGGGTAACCAACCAGCGACGGGCCCGCCGGCCGGAGAGCCGGCACTCATTCAGTGTTTGCGGCGGGCGCTTCGACAAGGCGCCAGTGATGTGCACCTGGCCGTTGACCGATTGCCCTACTGCCGAATTGCTGGAGAGTTGCAGCCGATCCAGGACGATGGCCAGCGACTGCAACCGGCCGAGTTCCAAGACCTGCTGGATCATCTGCTACCACCACCAATGGCCGATCGACTCGAGCAACGGGGATCCGTGGATGGGGCCTTTTCCTTGGACGAGACACACCGGTTTCGTTTCAACGTGTTTCGCGCTGGAGGCCGTTTGTCGATTGCAATTCGCAAACTGGATAATGCGTTTCGCTCCCTGGCCGAACTGGGCCTCGACGATTCCCTATACCGAGTGTGCGACTGCAAAGACGGTCTGGTGCTGCTGGCTGGCCCCACGGGTTCCGGCAAAAGTACCACGATGGCCACGCTGATTAACCGCATCAACGAGACCCGGCGGTGTCACATCATCACCATCGAAGACCCGATTGAGTTCATTCATCTAAACAAACAAGCTTGGATCAACCAACGGCAAGTTGGCATCGATACCAACGGGTTCGGCCAAGCGTTGATCGATGCGGTCCGCCAGGATCCGGACGTGATCCTGGTGGGCGAATTGCGCGATCTGGATACGATACGCACGGCGATCATCGCCGCCGAAACCGGACATCTCGTGTTGGCAACGGTGCATGCCGGTGATTGCATAGGAGCTATCGAGCGCATGATTGGTGTCTTTCCAGGCGACGAACAGACGATGGTTCGCCAGTTGTTATCAACCACGCTCCGCGCGGTCATCGCCCAGCACCTGTTGGTTGGTTTACCAGCGGATAAACCCGAATCGGAACGGCGCGGTCGCCAGCAACGGGTTTTGGCGAGCGAGTCCTTACACGTCAATTCGGCCGTCGCCAACCTGATTGCCAGCAACAGCCTGGTGCAAATTCGATCGGTGATGGAAACCGGGTCACGCGAGGGAATGTACACGCTAGACCAATGTCTGGCCCGACTGTGGCGACGCAAGTTGATTTCCGAAGCTACGGCCCGCTCGTTGGCCAGAAACCCAAATGTGCTGTTCGAGTTGGCGCGAGCCATTTAACCGGGCACCGCGCCGCGAGGCAGCGGCTGGCGCCCACGAACAATGAGGGATCCTGGATGCCCGAATCATCGATAGAGCATACGCATGTCCTCAACATGGACCAGGTCAAAGTCGACCCAAAATGGGCATTGCGCATCCCCAGTAATCTGGCTTTGCGGCGCAAGTTGTTGCCGTTCACGCGCGACGGTGAACACGTGCTGGTGGCCTGCACCGATGTATCGGACTCGCAGGGCTTGCAGGCGGTCGAGCGATACGTCTCGGCACCGGTACTGCCGCATGTTGCCGAAGCCGAATCGCTGGACCGGGCCTTAAACCGAATTTTTCGCGAGCCCGTGCATGCCAACAGCAATCAATCGGCGCCCACGCGCGTGTCGTTTGCGGATCTGACGGGTGAAATCGAAAGCGAAGGTGAAAACATCGTCGCGTTGAGCGACGAGATTTTTCACGCGGCGCTGATTCGCAGCGCGACCGATATTCATGTTGAACCGGGCAAGCACGACGTCCGCATCAGGCTCCGCGTGGACGGATTGCTGGAAGAATATCGACGGATTCCCACTGAAGTGCATTTTGCGTTGATCAGCCGACTGAAAGTTCTGGCGGGCATGGATATAGCCGAGCGACGTGCGCCGCAAGACGGGCGGTTCACGCTGGGTCGCGAAGAAACACAACTGATCGACGTGCGGGCGGCCACGATACCCACCAAGCACGGCGAACGCATGACGCTGAGATTATTGGCCAGCAAGACGCACGAACTGACACTGGACCGGCTGGGCATGTCGCTGGAAAACCTGGAAACGTTCCAATCGTGCGTGCAGCGCCCCAATGGTTTGATATTGTTGACCGGTCCAACCGGTTGCGGCAAGAGCACGACGTTATATGCGGCGATTCGGCGATTGATCGAAAACCGATCCGTCAACGTGATCACGATTGAAGATCCCGTCGAATACTTGATCGATGGCATCTCCCAAGTGGAAGTCGACACGGCGGACAAAGTCAATTTTCACAAGGCATTGCGCGGCGGCCTCAGGCACGATCCTGATGTATTGATGATCGGAGAGATTCGCGACGAAATCACGGCCGAAATTGCCATCAAGGCAGCGCTGACCGGGCACCTGGTGTTTTCGACGCTGCATACGAATTCGGCGGCCAGTTCCGTCACGCGACTGGTCGACATGGGCGTGCAGCCGTTTTTGGTCGGCGCCGTGTCGCGATTGTTTGTCGCCCAGCGACTGGTCAGAAAAATTTGCCCGCGGTGCCGCCAGTCGACCCCCATGAATTTGCAGCAAGCGAAGTTGCTGCAGCGACCGGAACTGGAAGGGACCGAGATTTTTTATTCCACTGGATGCAAGTATTGCGCCGGCAGTGGCATCGTCGGTCGCACCGGCATCTTTGAATTGCTGCAATTTGACAAAGAGCTTGGTCGCATCACGGCGTCCGGCGGCCAGGAAAGTGACATCAGCCGCTACGCCGCCAGCCGTCACATGACGGCTTTGTTGGACGATGCCGTGGAAAAATTGCAGCGTGGCATCACGTCGTTTTCGGAAATTGCCTCAACCGTGGATGTGTTTTGACGCATGCCGGAATATCAGTACAGAGCGCGCGATACACAAGGCGTGGCCCACGCCGGGACGATCCAGGCGCCAACGAAGTCATTGGCGGCCAGCCAACTCAAAGACCGCGGCTGGATCGTGTTGGCGGTGGAATTGGCCGCCTCATCGACGCGGGTGCCCGAACTGCGGCTGCTGGACCGCATGCGCCCGCGGAGCTTGTCCGTCGAATTGTCCTTGCAACAACTCGCCATGATGATTCGCAGCGGCATGACCCTGTTGGCGGCCATCGATGCGCTGGTGCAACAGACGCCGCAACGTTCGCTGGCCAACGTGTGGCAACGAATTGGATTGGCCATCCAGCGCGGCAAGTCGTTTAGTCAGGCACTTCGGCAGCAAGACTGTTTTCCCGAATTTGTGTCTCGCCTGGTGGAGGTCGGCGAGCGCACCGGTAATCTCGATGCGGTATTGGTTCGCGGCACGACAACGATGAAAGCGCGGCGGAATACCCGTGACGCAGTGATCTCCGCCACCATTTATCCGGCGCTGGTGATCGTGCTGGCGATTGCGGTCACCATTTACATGGTCGTGTATTTGATCCCGCGATTGGAAACCTATTTGCAAAGCCTGGGAAAACAAATGCCGCCCATGACCCAGGGCTTGATCAATGCTTCGTATTGGTTTCGTGATCACTGGCTGGCGGTGATCGTTATTTTGTTTTTTGTCGGGCTGGCCGCCATTGCCACCTATTGCACCCGCGAAGGTCGGTTGTGGTTTGATCGCAACCTGCTGAAACTGCCGGTGTTGGGTCAGCTGGTGCGACTCAGTCAAACTTCGACGTTTGCTCGCAGTTTGAGCATGATGTTGAAAAGCGGGATTACGTTGACCGACGGACTGGGAACCGTCGAGCAGATCCTCGGCAATCGTTACCTGAGAAGCACCGTCCATGCGGCCCGAGAAAAAGTCATTCGTGGACAGAATCTCGTCGATGCCCTCCATCAGCGGCAGGCGTTTACACCAATGTTGGGACAGATGGTCGCCGTGGGAAGCCAGTCCGGCGAACTCGGCAGCGTGCTGGACGAAGTTGCCGAATTGCACGAAGCCCAGTTTCAGTCGCTGGTTAGGCGAATTAATGCGCTGCTGACTCCAGCGCTGACGCTGTTAATCGGTGGAATCGTCGGCTATGTTTATATTGCATTCTTCATGGCTCTGGTTGCCGCCGGATCGTGACGCTGCAAACTCCAATTCTCAATCGGGAAAACTGACATGAGCAAATCCCAATTGACCACCCGCGTGCTGGTTCCATTGACATTGGCCATCTTCTGTTTGGCAAGTCCGCTGGCGGTTCAGGGGCAGGAACCCCAGGACCCCGCTTCCAATACAGACGTAATTCAGGAGACGTTGAACAAGATTCGGGAAGTGGAACAACTGGATAAATACATTCAGGAAAACAATACGCTGAAAAGCGAAAACACCTCCCTGAAACAACAGGTTGCTAGCTTGACGCAACAGTTAGCCCAGGTCAAACAGGAGCTTCAAACCTTAAACGATCGGCTGCGCAAGCAATTGATTGAATTGCCGACTTTTGAGATTAAATCCAAGCTGGTGGGCGACGAACTGTCGATAGCAGTGCTCCAGTTCGGCGAAAAATCCATACGTATTCGCAGCGATTTGGAAATGTCCGTCCCCGTATCCGATGGCGTATGGACCTTGATGAAGGTCGTAAAAATCACTAAAGAACGCATCGAGTTGCAGTTTCCTGACCTCGACCGCGTGGTTGTACTTTACGACTGATCTATCTCCAGCCCCCCGCGTCCGCATGCTCGTCATGGAATGACGATGGTATCGGGTGCGCCCTTTTAATGAACATCTTAATTGCAAGGAAGCAGGATTCATCCGCTGCCGGTTGGTGGTGTCCGACACGTCGCGTGTTGGGGATGATGCTTTGTTGCATCATGCTGTTGCCAGTTTGGATTCGTTCCGCGGCCGCGCAACAACCGGAAGACTCTGCGTCGCCGGCGATGCCAGTTCAGCTGGAGGAGATTTTTCAGTCCGCGGCGCCGAGTGAAACCATTTCGACGCAAGCGGCAGGGGAATATGCTCGCATGTTTGCCGCGATGGATCCCATCGAGCTAGTTGATTTTCGGGACCAAAGCCTGGACCAGGCGATCCGAGCCTTTTCCGAGCAATCCGGTCTGAACATTGTTGCGTCGCTCGAGGCCAACAAAGTCAATGTCAACTTGTATCTGCGGAACGTGCGGCCGATGGATGTGTTGGAGAATCTGACACAAACTCACGACCTGTATTATCGCATTGACGAAAACTCGGGAATCGTCCGCCTCTACACTACCGAAGAATACGAACGGAACCTGGCCAGCTTTCGGGACGAGCAAACCGAAGTATTCACGCTGCTGTACCCCAATCCTGTCGATGTTGCAGTGGCGATTCGAGATTTGTTTGGCGACCGTGTGCGACTTAACTTTGGTGTGGGCGATGAAGACGCCATCCTGGACTTGGTTTATCGGCTCAACCGATTTGATTTGATTGATAGTCGCAGTTTGGGTTTGGGTTCTTTTCAGGGGCGCTACATATGGGGCGGTCAAACGTTTAGCAACCTCAGTGGTTTAGGTGGATTTTCATCGCAGTATCAGCAACGTCAATTCCCGCAGGGAGCGCCCACCAGTGAGTACCAGCCGCTGACGGATTTGTCAGCTGAACAGATCCAACAATTAATCCAGGCCCTGGAAAGCAAACAAACCCCTCCCGACGAACAGCCACCCGCGGAACCGCCGCTCAGCGATCGCGACGTGATTTCGCGCTTGCTCGAGGAACGACAAGCAACCATCTATGTGACGGTCGTCCGTCGCAATAACCAGGTGATCGTACGCACCGGCGACGAGTCAACGATGGAGCAGATCGAGACATTGATTCGCCGCCTGGATGTGCCCACCCCCTTGGTATTGCTGGAAGTCAAGGTCATGTCGGTGTCGCTGGACGATGATTTCCGCAGTGTGTTTGATTTTCAATACTCCGATGGCGGAACGGCTGCGGCGAGTTTTACAACCGGCGATATCCTGCCCACTCCGTCCGACGCGCTGGTCGGTGAAGCCCGCCGCACCGCGTCAATGCTGCCTGGCGGCGGCGTGATCCAGCAAGGCGATTTGACTTTTCAAATCGTTAGCAACAATTTTCGCGCGCGCATGCAGTTGCTGGAAGACGACAACCGCGTGACCATTCTCAATACGCCCCTGCTGTTGACTGCCAACAACGAAGTCAGCCGAATTTTCATCGGTGACACCATCCCCTTTACCGTCGGTTTCAACTCGCCGCAAGTTATCAGCGGCAATAATCCGACGACGATCGCCGGCACGCCAATTACGGAGTTGCGGGACGTTGGCCAATCGTTGTTAATCACGCCCAGCATCAACGCCGATCGCACGGTTTCCCTGCGCGTGGTTCAAGAAAACGCCGAGCGCGTGCTCGACGGCGGCCGCATTCCCGTGCTCAGCACCAGCGGCACCATCATCAATCAAGAAGTCGATACCGTTCGCCGCAGCACCATCAGTGGGACGATTGTCGCCATGGATGGATTAACCGTCGCCCTGGGCGGATTGATCGAAGACGAGATCTCCGACAACCGCGAACAAGTTCCCGTGTTGGGGAAAATCCCCGGACTGGGTTTCTTCTTCAGGCGGCAGGAAACCGGACGATTTCGACGCGAACTGATCGTGATGATCCGCCCTTACATATTTAACACCCCGGCCGAATCAGCCGCCCTCAGCGAGGAATTGCTGCAAACGCTCAGCGTTCATCCGAACGCCGTATCCGGCGGACCCGGCCTGCAAACCTTCACGCCTGACGAAGTGGTCAGGGTCGAGTTGGATCCCTGCCAATTGCACAAGGAACTTAAATTCCACAACGTCGTTCCCAAACGATATTAGGCTGAACGCATGCCCAGTGATTCCGTCCGTTACCGAAAACCGCTGCAACGATGCAAGAAATCGTTGGTGGTGATTTGTGTGCTGTTGACGGGAGGTTGGGCCATCGCCGGCTGCTCGGTGTTCAATTTTGGCCCGGAAGACGAACAAAAACTGTTGTCCGAGTCCAAATCCGATACCGCACAAAAAAAATCCCAATCGTCGTCGGCCAAAAAGGTTCGGTGGGATGGCGGTGGCGTGCTGATCGGTGAAACGGGTGAAACGTTGTACTCGCCAGACGATTTCCTGCAAAACTTGGCGAAGTTCCAAGAACAAGGTCGCCAGGCCACCATTAAAAACTTAATCGAGAAATACCCCGACGTGGCGTTGGAAACGCTGCAACAATCCGATCCGCGGTCCCAATCCGTGCCAACCTTGCAGGCGCTGGCGGCCGGCTTTGACCAAGCCTGGTGCGCGTCACCGGAATGGCAAAAGTATGTCATGCAATTGTCGCAGCAATCCGACGATCCCCAGAGTCTATCGGCGATGCGACAGGAATTCCACAAAGCCCTCCAGCAACGGGCGCCCCAGCGGGCGGCGAAGCTGAAACTGGCAAATCAAATCAATGGCGATACGGTGCTCTTTTTGCGAGCAGATATTTATCGCCTGGAATCGATCGCGGCCATGATGCAGGACGACCACGACCAGGCCATCAAATTGCTGAAGCAGTCCATCGTTTTGGTTTCCAACGAATGCCCCTACTTCAAAACTAAACTTTCCCTGATCCTGGGTGAGTTTTATCGGCACGCGGGCAACGGGGATGAATGGAAGACGACGTGGAAAGAATCGGTTATCGAAAATAGCGAGTTGGTGTTGAAACACGGTCAGCTGGATCCGGTGTTTTGGGAGCGCGCCTCCTACTTGCGACCCGCCGGTCAAGCCTGGCCAGAGCAGGCCGCCGCCAATCTCGGCAAATACCTGGTCCTCAAACGACAATTTCAATCGGTGGAACAGGCGAATGCCATTGGCCAAGAATCAGTCTTTTGGGTTAGTGTGGGGATTGCCCGCCAACACCGTGGCGAAAGTCAAAACGCCATTCTGGCGTTTAAGAAAGCTGAAGCCAGCGCCGAGACACCCCAGCTAATTGCCCACCTACGATTGTTGCAGGCTCGGGCCATGGTGACCGCCGGACAACCGGGCGCTGCTTCCGCCATGCTCTATCGCATTGTCGCCGATCACGAAGGCACGCCGATGGCCGATCGCGCCAAAGCCATTCTGGGCGCCATGAAACTGCAAAACGGCGGTGTTGCTCAGGGAATGAACCTAATCGAATCGGCCATCAAGTCGGTCGATCAGTGGCCCCGCGACGAACAACTGCGAGCGCAAGCCGATTATGGATTGGCGTTGTTGATCCGCGGTCGCGAGGAGGAAGGATTAGGCGTGCTCGCCAATGTTGCCACCGATTTTCAATCGCTGGGGGAATTTGATCAGCTGTACCAGTGCTTGTGGAACAAAGCCAAATATTTTGAAAAGACCAAGCAGGGCCAGCGGCACCGAGCCGCGCTGGCCGAGCTGAAAGAGCTCGACCAAACTCTTTATTAACCATCGAGCGCTCGACCCTGCCGCGTCGCTACGCGAGCAAACTACCTACGTCGGCCGGTTGCCTGGCAAACAACTCCATCAATTCGCCGACCGGCATGTCTTCCAGCGCCGGCGCGTTGTCAAACGTATTCTTGATGGACTGGCAAACGTCTGGCGGAAACTGCGTGGAAAGATTGCGGGCGAATTTCTCCTCCAGCAGCGGGATGCCCTCCGCCCGCCGACGCCGGTGCCCGACAGGATAGTGAACCTCGATGCGGTCGGTGCTGGTCCCGTCGGCAAAGTGAACTTGGACCGCATTCGGTATGGCCCGTTTGTCGGCGTTGTAGTAATCCTGGGTGAACGCCGTGTTTTCGCCTACCACCATTTTCTCGCGCAATGTGTCGATCCGCGGGTCCTTCGCGACGTTGTCTTCGTAGTGGTCCGCGGTCAGTTCGCCAAAAATCAATGCGATGGCGGTCATGTATTGCAGGCAATGATCGCGGTCGGCGTAATTGTGCAATGGTCCCACCTTGTCGATGATCCGCACGCCGGGTTCCTGCGTTTCAATTTCGACGCGCTCAATTTCGATCAGGCGGTCCTTCACGGCCGGGTGCAATTGCATCGCGCATTCAACCGCCGTTTGGGCATGAAACTCGGCAGGAAACGAAATCTTAAACAAGACATTTTCCATTAC
The DNA here is from genome assembly GCA_041599835.1 of Pirellulaceae bacterium. GTDB lineage: Bacteria > Planctomycetota > Planctomycetia > Pirellulales > Pirellulaceae > CAJQPP01. The sequence continues at coordinate 11,204 of JBFILF010000016.1, read as the reverse complement.
GTAACAGTCCAATGGTCGCGCCAGCACGACAGGTTGGCCGCCGAACAACACATCTTGGAATCCCCATTTGGGTGCCGATAACGCGGTGGCATATCCCATTTCGCCGGACAATGAGATCAACGCCAGCCTAACCGCGCGGCTGGTGGCGTCGCCGGCCGCCCAACTTTTTCGCGAACCAGTGTTGGGCGCGTGTCGGTAAGTCCGCAGGGCGCCGCCATCGAGCCAGGCGTTCGATAACGCGTTGATCGTCTGCTCCCGATCCCCGCCCAACATCTGGGTGGCCAGCGCAGTACTGGCGATCCTCACCAGCAGCACATGATCGAGGCCCACCCGATTGAAGGAATTTTCCAACGCCAGCACACCCTGGATTTCATGCGCTTTGATCATCGCCGTCAGCACGTCGCGAACCGTCACGTCAATTGCTTTGACCCGGTTCTGATATTCGGCAACGGCCAGAATCGCCCCCAGGTTGTCCGACGGGTGCCCCCATTCAGCTGCCAGCCACGTGTCATTGAAATCAAGCCAGCGAACCAGTGTCCCGATATCAAATGCGGCCTTGACGGGGTCCAGTTCCAGAGGCGTCCCCGGAACTCGGCAACCGCCCCGCAACTGGGCACCTGGCACGACCGGCCCCAGCAGATTGCGGCACTGCGGATAATTCACCGCCAGGATGGCACAGCCCAAGCTGTCCATCAGGCAGTAACGGGCCGTGTCGAATGCCAAATCGCTGGAGACTTCGTGGTCGTGTACGTAGTCGGCGATTTGTTTGAAAAGAACATCCATGGAAGTGGAAAGATGTTAAGTCTGGAATTTGGTAATCAAACGGCTTCGATGATCATGGCAACCGCGTTGCCACCGCCAAGGCACAGGCTGGCACAGCCGGTTTTTTTGCCGGATCGCGCCAGGGAGTACATCAGACTGACCATCACCCGGGCACCGCTGGCCCCGATCGGATGGCCCAGTGCGATACCGCCACCATTGACATTGACGATATCCCTGTCGAGCTGTAGCTCATTGACACAAGCCAGCATTTGTGCCGCGAATGCTTCATTGATTTCAAACAGTTCAATCTCATCAATCGCCATGCCGGCTTTTTTGACGGCGCCGCGAATCGCTTCGACCGGGGCAATGAACAAATCCTTCGGATCCGTTCCCGACGTATGGCTGGCCCGTATTTTGAACTTGAAGTCCGCACCTTCGGCCCGCTGCTGATCGACAACGACGACCGCGGCGGCACCGTCGTTAATCGTCGACGCATTGCCGGCGGTGACGGAGCCCTCTCGATCAAACACCGTACGCAGCCCCGACAAAGCGTCGAGCGTGGTATCGGCACGAGGGCCCTCATCCAATTCGACGACAACTTCCGACTTGCGGGTTGCCACCTTAACCGGTTCGATTTCGTCTTTGAACAGGCACTCTTGTTGGGCGCGGACCGCCCGCTGCTGGCTTTGCAAGGCGAACTCGTCCTGCATGGCGCGGGTCACGTGGTATTTGCGGGCAATGTGTTCAGCATGGTTTCCCATATGGCATCCTTCAAAGGCGCAGGTCAATCCGTCGTACACCATGGCATCGATCATACTGGTGTCGCCAAGTTTGATGCCGTCGCGAAGTCCTCGGACCAGGTGCGGCGCGACCGTCATGTTTTCCATGCCGCCGGCAACGATGGCGTGGGCATCACCGCAGCGAATTGCCTGGTCCGCAAACATGATCGCTTTCAACCCGGAACCGCAGACTTTGTTGACCGTGACCGCGGCGATCGTCGACGGTAAACCGGCCTTCAACGCGGCCTGCCGCGCGGGCGCCTGGCCGACACCGGCTTGAAGCACGTTACCCATGATCACTTCGTCAATGTGTTCGAATGAGATGCCGGAGCGTTCGATGGCGCTTTTGATTGCCACGGCGCCCAAATCTGTCGCCGTCAATGATTTGAATGCGCCGCGGAACGATCCGATCGGGGTCCGTGAACCGGAAATGATGTAAGCTGCTGACATTATTCACCGATCAGTAATTAGGCGTGTAAATTAGGCGTGCAATCAAATTCATCGTGGCCGCCGACCGCGCTGGCAGGTTGCTGGCTCGACTGCGGTGCGGCGGCAAACGACGCTCCGCAGGACGATCAATCGTACGGTAATCGATGCCACGGACCAGTGGGCGTTGACAGCGCGTGCGGGCCGGCCCATAGCCAGTTTGATTCGTGATCGTGAATGTTCTGCGATTGAACTGCACGATGGCCGCCATCGGTTTCGGGCTTGTTGCGTTCCGGCCGGAATTGAGCATAATTCTAGCGGGAAACCGGCGCCAGTTGGGTCAATCCGCCGCCACATCGTCAGTTAGCTCTACGGGTTAATCGGGGCCTTATCCACACCGTATCGGCATCCACGCCAGTTTTGAGCTGTGGTCAATCTTGCCCAAATTTGTGAGCGGTCAGACCGAACCGGAGCACCGGAATGGCTATGCGGTTGTTCACTCCCTGGGGGTAAAGTCACGCAAATCGCAAGTTGAGGAAATCTGCATGTCCACGACGTTGACCGAACTGGAAAAAAAGCAATTGGCGCAGGCCGAAGAACTGCTTTTTTCTGGTCCGGAAAAAGAAGGATTCTGCAAGGAACTGTTTTTTGGCAAGTTCCGCCAGGAATCCATCCTGCCCTATCCGGAATTGCCGGAGTCTGCACAGCAGGCAGGCGATGAAATGGTGGCCGCCGTTAAACAGTTTTGCGACGAGTACATCGATGCGGCGCGGATCGATCGGGAGGCGATCATCCCGGACGAAGTCATTCAGGGATTAGGTGATCTCGGCGTGCTGGGACTGACCATCGGCACCCAGTACGGTGGGAAGGGGATGCCCCAGCAAAACTACTGCCGGGTTATGGAAGTCATTGGTGGGCACTGTGGTGCCACGGCCGTATTTGTCAATGCCCACCATTCGATCGGACTGCGCGCTCTCGATCTGTTTGGCACGGATGAACAAAAACAGACTTGGATGGAACCTCTGATGAATGGTCGGCAGCTCGCCGCCTTTGCCTTGACCGAAACGCAGGCAGGTTCCGATGCCGCCAACGTGAGAACCCGGGCGGAGCCGACCGACGATGGTGCGGGTTACGTGATCAACGGTGAAAAGCGGTGGATCACCAATGGCGGGATCGCCGACGTACTGACCGTGATGGCGCGGACACCCGACGCTGCCGAACCGGATGGGAAGATCACGGCATTTTTGGTGACGCCGGATATGGACGGATTTGAAGTGGTGGAGGAGCGGATGGAGAAAGTCGGCATTCGCGGGACCGCCACCGGCCAGATTAAATTCACCGATATGCATGTGCCCAAAGCGAACATCCTGGGGCCCATTGGCAAAGGCCTGCGGGTGGCACTGACCGTTCTGGATTTCGGTCGCACGGCGTTTGGAGCCACGTGCACCGGGGCAGCCAAATTCTGTTTGCGTCAAATGGTGAACCGGGCCAATGACCGCATTCAATTTGGAAAGACGCTGGGTGAATTTGAACTGGTCAAGCAAAAAATTGCTGAAGCGGCCGCCGATACCTACGCCATGGAAAGCGCCACCTATCACACGGCCGCCCTGATCGACAGTGGCGCCGAGGACTACATGATTGAAACGGCGATGCTCAAGGTGTTTGCCAGCGAGCAGCTGTGGCGGATCGTCAATGATTGCCTGCAGATTTGGGGTGGCAAAGGATTTTTTACCGATGAGCCGCTGGAGCGCATGATGCGTGACGCCCGGCTGAACATGATCGGCGAAGGCGCCAACGATGTGTTGCGGTGTTTCATTGCCGGCGTGGGTTTGCGGCACCTGGGCAAAGACATGGAGCAAGTTCAAAGGTCTCCCTGGACCGCCTACAAACTAATTCGTCGCCCGCCGAGCATTCCCGTTAAACACGAGCACCTTCGATATTTTGCCCGCCACTTGGGAAAACAGATTGCCCATTTCGCCTGGGCCTGTGAACTGGCTTTGCTCAAAAATCGGCAGTCCATCATCAACCGACAATTCATCCAGGCCCGTTTGGGCGACATCGCCACGGAGTTATTTATGGCTAGCTGCGTGTTTTCGCGGCTCAGTTCCTTAATGGTCAATGGAACGATCGAGGAACCCATTAAGATGAAGGAATACCGGACCGGGACCCTCTACATGCGAATGGCCCGTCGTCGAAACCGCCGGCGTTTCGACGAATTGAAAGCTAATTTTGATGAGGATGTCGTCCACGTGGCTGACGACTGGTTATACGATCTTCGCACCGATTAATGACCATTCCGCCCTGGCAACGCGACCCTTTGACAAGTCGAATTACATGAGCTGGCAGGAACTGAACGAAGAATTTACCGAGAACAGCGACCAGATTGGACTCGGTGGTGGCCAGCGGTCGATCGAACGGCAGCACGAAAAAGGCCGAATGACGGCCCGCGAACGCATCGCCGCCGTGCTGGACGACGACTGGTGGCTGGAAGTTGGCCGGTGGGCCGGATTTCAGATGTATACCGATTGGGGCGGCGCGCCATCGGCCAGTGTCGTGTGCGGCGTGGGCAAAATCCAGGATCGATTGGTGATGATTATCGCCAATGATGCGACGATCAAAGCCGGCGCGTTTTTTCCGATGACTTGCAAGAAGGTATTGCGGGCGCAACGGATTGCCATGCATTGCCGCTTGCCGCTGCTATACCTCGTCGACTCGGCGGGTGTGTTTTTGCCGTTGCAGGACGAGATCTTTCCGGACGAAGACGATTTCGGAAGGATTTTCCGCAACAACGCCGTGATCTCGGCATTGGGAATCCCGCAGATCGCGGCCATCATGGGTAACTGCGTTGCCGGCGGCGGCTATTTGCCGGTCCTGTGCGACAAGTTGATCATGACCGAAGGATCGGGTTTGTACCTGGCCGGACCGGCACTGGTTAAAAGTGCCATCGGCCAGGAAGCCACGCACGAAGAACTCGGTGGCGCCGCCATGCACGCCAGTATCAGCGGCACCATCGATTACCGCGAGCCAGATGATCAAGCGGCAATCGCCCGGATTCGCGAGTTGATTGGTCATCTGCCCGAAGATCACCGGGACGCCAAGTTCCGCCGCGATTCGTGGAGTGAACCGAAAATTGATCCGTCGAAATTTTACGAAACCGTTCCGCTGGATCCCCAGCACCGATACGACGTGCGTGACTTGATCAATTTAATCATCGATCCCGGTTCGTTCAGCGAGTACAAGACTGAGTACGGCCAAACCATCGTATGCGGTTACGCGCGACTGGGTGGTTTTCACGTGGGCATCGTGGCCAACCAGCGGACTGCGGTGATGACCAAAAAAGAAGGTATGCAATTCGGCGGCGTGATCTACCACGATAGCGCTGACAAGGAAGCTCGTTTCATCATGGATTGCAACCAGACGTGGACGCCATTGATTTTTTTGCAAGACGTCATGGGATTCATGGTGGGACGAGATAGTGAACAAGATGGGATCATTCGCGCCGGTGCCAAGGTGGTCAACGTGATCTCCAACAGCCGGGTTCCCAAGCTGACGGTGATCACCGGTGGAAGCTTCGGGGCCGGAAATTATGCCATGTGCGGCAAGGCCTTCGATCCGCGGCTGATCTTTGCCTGGCCCAACGCGCGATACGCGGTCATGGGCGGCAAACAAGCCGCCGCCACCTTGTTGGATATCAACATTTCCGCCATGAAACGGGCCGGCCACGAGCCGGACGCGACAGAACTGGAACAGCTGCGAAGCAAGGTGACTGACGCCTATGAAACGTCGACCGATATTCGATACGCCGCCGCCCGTTTGTGGGTGGACGGGATTGTCCGTCCGCCGGATACGCGCAAAACGTTGATCGATTCGCTGGAAATTGTTACCCGACACGCCCAGGACGAACCGTTTCGCACCGGCGTGTTGCAGGTTTAACACCAACCAACCGATTGGCAATCGGGCCCAGTAGTCGGGCCCAGTAATCGGGCCCAGTAGTCGGGCCCAGTAATCGGGCCCAGTAATCGGGCCCAGTAATCGGGCCCAGTAATCGGGCCCAGTAGTCGGGCCCAGTAGTCGGGCCCAGTAATCGGGCCCAGTAATCGGGCATGAGCAAACGGGCCCGCTGGCGGCAATCTAGTAGTGTCCGCGACCACGTAGCGTGCGCAAAAAACGGGTCACGCCAGGACACTGGCGATCACGGCGACGTCCACGATATCCGAAGGCTTACAACCCCGTGACAGGTCCATGCATGGTTTGGCAAGGCCCTGGATCAACGGTCCCAACGCCACCGCGCCGCCCAGTCGCTCGGTAATTTTGTAAGCAATGTTGCCGGAATCCAGGTCGGGAAAGACAAACACGTTGGCCTGGCCGGCCACCGGAGAGTCCGGTGCCTTGCGGGCCGCCACTTCGGGTACATACGCCGCGTCAAATTGCAATTCGCCGTCGATCAACAGTTCCGGCTCGCGGCTGCGGGCGATGGCCAGTGCTTGGACCACTTTGTCGATTCGTGGATGATGCGCACTGCCTTTGGTCGAAAACGACAACATGGCCACTCGCGGCAATTGATCAGTGAGTTTTTGATGGCTGTCGGCGGTTGCAATGGCGATTTCGGCCAGTTCTGGGGCGGACGGGTCGGGAACCACTCCGCAATCGGCATACGTCACCGCGCGATCGGGCAGCTGCATCAAAAAGAAACTGGAAACGAGACTGCGATTGGCGGCCGTCCCCACGCCGTAGATTCCCGCGCGAATCACGTTGGCGGTGGTGGCCAGGCTGCCCGCCACGCTGCCGTCGACGACGCCGTTTCGCACGAGCAATGCGGCAAACAGGAGTGGATCAACCAGCGCTTCGATTGCCCGTTGCCGATCCATTCCTTTGTGTTTACGGTTTTCGATCAGTTGTTCAATGCACCTCTCGCGCAGTGTTTCGTCGGTTGTTTGGACAACTTGGACGCTTGAATCCAGCGGCGCACCGCCGGGCGGATCGATCACCATGGCCTGGCCCAGCCGATCCCGTTGAAACTGGTTGGCCGCGTCGATGACCCGCGGATCATTCGTTTCAGGAAAGACGATACGTTTAGGGCTGGCCGCGGCCCGCCGCCTCAACATATCCAGGACGCGGACAATCGTCATGTCCCTGCTCTCCAGAGTTGCGTCCCCACCAAATCGTTTGGCTCCAGCTGCATCATCGATCGACCGTTACCTGGGCAACACGAAATCATCCGGCACGTCGATTTGCATGAACAGCATTCCCAGCCCGTGGGTTTTGCCCTGCGCATCAGTTTTGAGGCTTTCGCTGCCGCCGCCACCCAACGAATCGTGCAGTATGAAATTCAAGGCCAGCAAGTTGGGGGCTTCGTACCGATCAACTGGACCGAAACAAATATCCTTGAAATGTTGCTTGACGCGCTCGGCGGTTAATTCACGTTTGATGATTTCGTAAGCAGCTGGATTGTAAGCAACGACGCCGACGTTACTACCGTCGCCTTTATCGCCTGACCGGGCATAAGCGATCTTAGAAAGGGGGATGTTCACGATTCGTTATACCTCTTCTACCGAGACCGAACACTTGACTTTGTCTTTCGAGATGAGTGCCGGCCAATAGCTGATAATGTCGGTTGCCTTGGGACGCCCGCCAGAAAACCCGGTGACTCCCGGAGGGCCACTGGTCACCAGTGGCACAATTTCCATGCCGAGCCGATTGAGTTTGTCCCGGTCATGACCCTTGGCACCGATTCGCAAAACGACTTCCGCCGGATCGGCCGGTGGGGGCACGATGCCGGCATGACAGACGTTGGTGCCGACGATTTCCACAAACCGTTCTTCCGGCGCGAACGGCACGCCATCGAGCGCCACCCGGTCAAACACGATGTCGGCGCACAATTGGGCTTTTTCGATGGCGTCAGGTCCGGCAATGGTCAATTGCCCGACAATTTTGTAGCCATCGTGAAATGACAAGGACACTTTGTACGTATCGGTGGCGGCCGCGCCCTTGATCCCGCTGACGCGAACACGTTGCGGCGATTGCTGCTCGAGTTGAATCGATGTGAAATCGGCGATGCAATCCGGAGTAATGTACCGCGACGGATCAGCCATCTCGTAGACCAGCTGCGACGTGACGGTTTCGATGGTCACCAAGCCGCCCGTGTCATCGTGTTTAGTCACGGTAAACGTGCCGTCGGGGTAAGCTTCGATAATGGGGTAGCCGATTTTGGCCATATTCGGAACTTGTTTCCAACCGACGTAATTGCCGCCAGTGCACTGGGCGCCGCATTCCACGATGTGCCCGGCCACGGTGGCCGCGGCCAGTCTGTCGAAATCATCCAACGACCATCCGAACTCATGTGCAATCGGTGCCACAACGACTGATGGATCGGTCGCCCGCCCCGTGATCACGATGTCGGCGCCTTGGCCCAGCGCCTCGATAATCGGTTCGGCACCGATATAGACATTGGCGCTTTGCACTTTGTCCAAATACGGCTCGAGTGCTTCACCGGTGTCCATGTTTTGCAGTGGCTCGCCGGCGGCGATCAACGACTTGAGATCGCCCAGGATATCATCACCGTCGACCACGCCGATGCGCACGCCGCGGATGCCACTTTTACGAATCACGTCGGCGACCGCCTGGCGACACGCCTGCGGATTGACCCCACCGGCATTGGCGACGATTTTGATGTCCTTTTCTCGACATTTGGGCAGCACGCGCTCGACCATCCGCACAAAATCTGTTGCGTACCCCGCATTGGGATCTCGACTTTTCAGCTTTTGCATGATGCTCATCGTGACTTCGGCCAGGTAGTCCAGCGTCAAGTAGTCCAGTGGACCTTCGTTGACGAGGCGCACCGGACCCAGAATGCTGTCTCCCCAGAACCCCTGACCGTTGGCAACGAGTATTTTTTCTTTGTTGGGCATGTTTGATCTTTAGCATGATCGAATTTTTGAAGCCAGGATTTTAGCCGATACCGGTTCTGGCTTCGAGGTAAGGCCTTTTGGTGTTGGTATTCAAGCCGCGGCGGCGACCCCACCCCCTAGCGACGGGCCGGCAAACGGGGGAACATAGCCCAACACATTGAATGCGGTGGAGTCACGTTGTGGAACCAGCTATGTCGGAACATGTTCAGATGGTCACGGAGCGAGGCGTGGCGCGATTAACGCTGGACCGGCCCGACAAACGCAATGCGTTGCGGCGCGAAATGCTCGAGGTGATGCTTCGCGAAGTGCAGCGGTTGGCGGGCGACGACTCGCTGAGAGTCCTGGTGTTGCAGGCTACTGGCAAGGTGTTTTGCGCCGGAATGGATTTGGGGCAAATGCAGGATCGTGCCCAGTCGAATCATGCGAAACAACAATGGCAACAGGATTCACAGATTTACGCCGACCTGCTGGTGGCGATCCACGCGTTGCCGGTGCCGACCATCGCCGTCGTGCAGGGGCCGGTGCTGGCTGGCGGAATGGGTCTGGTGCTGGCCTGCGATATCGTGATAGCGGGCGAGGACGCCTACTTCATGTTGCCCGAACCGATGCGTGGGATCACGGCCGCCATGGTCACGCCATTTTTGGTGCACCGCGTCGGGGCCGGGCCGGCGACGTATTTGTTGCTTTCCAATGAAAAAATCACCGCGATTGAGTCGCGCCGATTCGGTCTGTGTCACGATGTCGTCGCCGTCGATCAACTGGCCCACCGCGCTGATGCGTTGATTGCGTCCATCCTCACCGGCTCGCCCGCTGCCTTGGCGATCACCAAGCAACACCTGGCCGATTGCACTGCCTACGATTTGCGCGAACTGGTGCATCAATCGATTGAGGTATCCGCCCAAGCGCGCGAAACCGACGACGCCCGCGAGGGGTTGGCAGCCTTTCTCGAGAAACGAAATCCCTCGTGGCAGACCGGCGGCTGAGCCGTGTTTTCGCCTGACAGCGACTTGATCATCCCGCGCCGAATATCAATACTCATTCACTTCTACGGGTTTCAACGGGACGAGTGACACATGAAGTCGATTGATCTCAGCGGAAAAACAGCGATTGTGACTGGCGCCGGCCAAGGCATCGGTCGCGCGACCGCCGAAGCGTTGCACGTTGCCGGCGCCAACGTGGTGATCAACTATTTTGAAGACGGCGATGGGCACAATCGGACGTTGGCCGAAGGAGTGGCGGCCGCCCTCGGTGAGCGGGCGATGGCCCTGCCTGCCGATGTGCGGCATGCGGATCAGCTGACTCAAATGGTTGAACAGGCGGTCGCCGCGTTCGGATCGCTTGACATCATGGTCAACAATGCGGGGATTCTCCGCGATCGCAGCTTCAAAAAGATGAGCCTTCAGGAATGGCAGGATGTCATCGACACGAACCTGACTGGCGTGTTTAACAGCTGTAAAGCGGCCGTGGAAAAGATTTCCGAGGGCGGCGCGATCGTTAACGTGGCTTCGTTGTCAGCCGTTACCGGATTTTTCGGGCAAGCCAACTATGCGTCAGCCAAAGCCGGCGTGATCACGCTGACCAAAGTGTTGAGCCGGGAATTAGCCCGCAAAAACATTCGCGTCAACGCGGTCGCGCCGGGCGTCGTGGAAACCGAAATGGGACAGTCAATTCCCGAAGAAAACCGTAAAGCAATGTTGGCCAATGTGCCGTTAAGTCGTTTTGCCGAACCGCGCGAAATTGCCGACGTCATCGTGTTTTTGGCGAGCGATTGGGCTTCCTACATGACCGGGCAAACCGTGCACGTCAACGGTGGATGGTGGGCATAGCATAAGACTGGAAGGTTGAAGGCCGCAGGGTGGACGCTGGTGGACGCGCGGGGAATAGTGTGCCGGATAAACGCAGACATCGCGGACCTCACCCGGATGATCTCGACCAGTTTGCGGCAATTCACTGGCCGGCACTGCAAAATGCCACGCGCGATTTGTCCTGGCTGTTGAGCCGCAACTATTCCATGGTGGCCGGCCTCAAACTCGTCGGCGATCGCTACGGGTTGACGCGCCGCCAACGATTGGGCGTGCAGCGAAGCGCCTGCAGTGACTGGTCACGGTCGCATCGGCAAGCGACGCAAGTGGCCGCTGCGCAACTGTCGGGACGAACCGTTGAAATTGACGGGTTTAATTTGCTGACAACCGTCGAGGCGGCGCTGGCCGGCGGCGTCATTTTAGAGGGTTGTGACAGTTGTTACCGGGATATGGCCAGCGTGCATGGCACGTTTCGCTTGATGCAGGAAACAACGCCGGCCATCGAAATGATCGGCGAGGTGTTGCGG
>JBFILF010000015.1:0-24403 GCA_041599835.1 Pirellulaceae bacterium | reverse complement strand
GCATTTCGGTTCAAACACGGCTCCTTATTTTGCGTCGCGCGCATCCAGTACGCAGATTCGCGTGCAAGCCATGAACGACCCGTTTGGCTCGCCGTCGTTGTCGACGGCATTTGTTAGTGTTCCGTCGGGACCCAGCCCGCCGGCTGCGGAAACGCCAACCGGCACACTGGATATCGTCGGCAGCCGCATCATGAACGTGCATTGGCGCGACGGCAGTCTATGGACCACGCATGCCGTTGAGTCGGACGATGGCACTCGTGCTGCGGCGCAGTGGTATGAGATCAACACCGGTAACTGGCCGTCGGGCCCCACGCCGACGCTGGTCCAAAGTGGCAAGATCGACGTGGGCGCACCGTTTCACACGTTCTTCCCCGCCATATATACCAACGACAGCGGCAACGCGGCGCTGGTGTTTGGCCGCAGCAGCTCGTCGGAAAATCCCAGTGTCTACGGCACCGGGCGACTGGTTGACGATCCACTGGGAACGATGGGGACGCCCGAATTTTTTGTGATCGGTTCCGACAGCGCTACGGGCCGCTGGGGCGACTATTTTGATGTCGCGCTCGACCCGACCGATGGGCTGACGTTTTGGATGGTCGGTGAGTATCGGGAACCCGGAGGTTGGCGGACGAACATCAATAGCTTTACGTTGCCCGAAGACATCGCTGGCATTGCGCTGAACGTAATCAAAGGCAGCGTCAATGCCGGCGGCGTTCCTGAAATTCAGGAAAGTGACGATCAGTACGCCGTGCTGGATCCGATTTTCCAGGCAGCCCGCTACCAGCTGGTCTTTACCGTCGACGCCGTTGCGCACGCCGAAACGCCAACGGCGATGGAATTCAATCTGGAATCGAGGACGTTGAATTTTGTCGGAACGATCGATCAAGAGATCGAGCTGATGAATTACAACACGGGGCAATTCGAGTCGGTCGACATGCGACTGGCCAGCAGCAGCGATACGGTGACGCAGGTCAGTGTCACCGGAGACCCGGCTCGATTTGTGGAACCCGGGACCCAGGCCATGCAGGCCCGAATCACTTATCAAAATTCACTGCCGTACTGGGTCGTGAGGATTGCCAATTTGTATTTGCCGTTTCGAACCAGCGTCGATCACGTCTACTGGACGATCACGCCGTAATGATTCGACGGACCGCTATCGACGACGTTTATTTTGGGCGTTGCTGTGGGCGGTCGCCTTCGCCGGCGGCTTGCAGCACGGCTTGAACTTCGGGCGAATTCTCCAATAGCTGTTCCAGTTGGGGACGGGTCATGCCCGGTTTAATTTGCAGGCCAAAGATTCTGCACAATTCGATCTGGGCCGCATTGGGAGGTCGCGTGGATTCGGCTTCACGTGCCTGGCGAATCAGCGCATCAACCTCCGCATATGACATTTCGTCATTGACGATCACGTCGAATGCCCTGGCTTCCGCCAATTGATACGCTGTCGGCAGGCGATGCGCGTCTGAATCCAACTCGTCGGTTTTGCCATCGATATTGGTTCGCGATGCATGTTCTGACTTGGCGCGACGGATCAGCTCGCTGACGTCACCCATGGACATGCCGCCCTTGACTTCAACGCCCAATTGTCGGGCGACCGTTAATTGCAAATTAGTCGGAGGAGATTCGTTGCTTTTCCCCAGCAATCGATCAAACAAGCTCATATCCGTAAACCGCCGCATCGGATGCGTCTGAAATCATTTCCGCGTTGCGCGTTTAAGAATACCGGTAATGTTTCGATGGTGAAAGCTGACGCCGACAAGTTGATCGACGATCAAGCAAGATTCTCAAAATACGGGATGTTATCAACCGCTGCCTCAACGGATAACGATTTCGCGTCAGGTGAACGTGGGTAATTTAGGTACGGAAGCAGTCTGCCGCACCCTGTTTGACGATTTCCACCTGAGTAGAAATCGCTGAAACTGATAGCGATGTTGAATGTTAAATGAGATCTGGATTTTCGGAAAAACCTCACGTACAGGCGCGTTCTCTTTACAGCTTGCTCGCCTGTTTTGTTGTCGGCGCCGCCACCGCCATATCTCGATGGTCGGTGGTATGTATGCCTTTTTGACGAATGGGAAATGATCAAGAGAGGGAAGCAATGAAAGGAGATCAAGTCGGTGGGCCTGTCCGGTGGCGAATGCATTTTTCCGTATCACCTGAGGCAGTCTTTCAGGCGCTAAATTCCGATCACGGCCGCGCGTCGTTCTGGGCTGAGTCGGCAGTTGAGGTGGATGGGCAGATCGATTTCCGGTTTATCAATGGCTGCACGTACCAAAGCAAAGTGCTCGAGCGAAGTGTTCCGAGCATTTTTTCGATCGACTATTTTGGCGGTCCGGCACGGTTCGAGTTATCGGATGACGGAAGGGGTGGAACTGATCTGTTACTGACGCACGAATTCACGCCAACCGAGGATTGGCCGGAGGTTTACGCCGGGTGGTTGAATGTTCTTTTTCCACTGAAGGCATGGGTCATGCATGGCGTCGATCTGCGAAACCACGATCCCCAGCGTTCGTGGGAGCACGGCTACGCCGATCAATGATTGCCCATCAATGATTATCCACGCCGAACAATCAAACTATCGATTGACGATCTGCTAGGTCGAAAAAATACTGCCGTATCTCGCCGAGCAGATAGCACAACCCGCCAGGCGCTCGGCTGTTTAATGCGAGAAGTACGTCTGCCACGTCCAGTTGCATAGCCCGTTGTTTCGCAGTGGCAACTACACGAAGACGCGCGTGCCAGTCCAGTTCGCATCCCGGCAACGCCGGCTTGGCACAACCGACTACGGCAGAGCGTTGCAAAAAATCATCAATCATCTCAAGAACCGTCTTAAGCCGTGCGGCCATCGAAATTCGAGCTATGCTTGGGATAGCAAGAGAACCATTCCGTGGACGCGTAAACAGCGAGAGCTATTGTCATGCGTGAAATCCATGATTCGATGGGACGCGTTTCTTCCATTCGCGAAACCCAATTGCCCAAGGCCACATTTTGTGGCGTGATCGGCATCATCTGTTTTGCCCTGCAGATTTTCGTTCGAGCAGGTTTGTGAGAGAGAAACGGAAACAGGTCACACTTGCGAAGCTGAGCCCCAGACATCACATCGCAAGAACTTGCAGACGGGCGGGGATTAGTCTGACACTCAGATGGCGGCAATCATCCGCCGTGTCGGCAAACATCTCTCCATCCAATTGAACGATCAGGGGCTCGGCAGAATCGGTGATTTCGAATACTTGACAGCGCATTTGACGAATCACCGGATCATCCTCGGGAGGCTTGCCTGCAAACAGGCGTGGCAGGTACCGGATCAGTCCAAGCCGGCTAAGGTGTCCAACCAGCATTACGTCGAATTGGCCGTCGGCAAACTTGGCATCGGGAGACAGCACAAACGAGCCTTGCCTGGGACCATTGGCTGCGGTGATTGAAAGCATTGGCACAGTCCGCGGCAATTTATCATCTGCCTGCCAAGAAACGGCGGGCCATCGCACGTCAAACACAACCGATTGAAGGAGCGCGGCGGCGTAAAGCCACCTGCCACGCAAGCGACTGATGCGTCGAGCGCGCGACGCAATCTCGGCCGATAGACCGGCGCCAAATCCGTTACAAAAAAACCTCCGCCGTTCAGACGAATCGACCATGCCGATGTCGATGGTGATCTCCGATTGCCAAGGAGGATTCGCTGCCGCACATTCTCCACTCAGCTTCAGCCCTGCCGCAAAATCGTTGGCAGTACCCAGCGGCACGACACCCAGCGTGACGTCCCGGCGGTCGCTGCGCATCAGTCCATTCACCACGTGATGAATCGTCCCATCACCACCAGCGGCCACGACGACATCGAAGCCCTCATTCGCGCCTCGCATTGCTTGTTCCTGCACGTCTTGAGCATTTTTGGCAATGTGAGTCGACAAATCTCCCGGCAAGCGTGACGCCATGGACGACCAGGCATTCCGGGCCCGGCTTTTGTTAGCGGACGGATTAACGATTGCCAATACGCGCATCGAGCGATTCATTCAAGATTCTAGTGAACATGTTAGGGAACTCGAATGGTCCCGGGCACCATCCCTTTCGCCGTTCTGGTGGCCCAGCCCCGGAATTGGCCTGTTCCGAGCGTTTTTTGAATTTTAGTGGCACAATGCGCATCCTTATGACGCACGTTGGTTCAGAGTGTCCGCATGTGGACGCGAAAAAAAAGATCCATTCTCGATTAAGGAGGTGTTCCGTGGTCAGCAACGGCATACCCAATGACAAATCTTTCGAGGATCAAGGCATAAAACCCGATCAAATCTCGTCAAGCGTGTTATTTCGCTCGATTGCTCCTTGTCGACACAAGAGGCATTGGTCTGCAACGACAGGGAGTTTGTCATGCAATTTTGTAGGTGACGTCGGCAATCAGGCCCAATCACCAGAAACCAACGCGCCGTTTTGGAAGCAAGTGTCTGCTGGTCTGTGCGTGTTTGGCATGGCTGTCGGATCTCTTGGATTTGTCTATTGGTTTTACTACCAATTTTTGTTGAGTCTTGCATCATCCTATTAATTCTTCAGGCTACCGCTTCGGTTACCGGGTATACTTCAGGCGATTTCCGGAACTTGAGCTGCATTTGTAGAGACGCTGGATGCGAATCGTCTGATGAATGCTTGATTTGTGAACCGTGACATAAGTTGTACGCGCATTGCCGATTTCAATCATTGCGGAACATGTTGCCCAAGACGTCACATGAGTGAATCGATCCGCCAAAACTTGCCTGATTTACCGCAACACGATGAAATCGGAAGCTGGGTTCGACGGTTCGAGTGGGCCTGCTTGTTGACGTGCATTGGATTGTTATTGGCGCAGTGCATTCGACTAGGCCTGCATCCAGAACTTTGGCAATGGTGGATGATCCCCGTCGCGCTGCTGGGCATGTTAACTGCCGATTTCATAACGGGAGTGGTGCATTGGTTTGCCGACACTTGGTTTAATGAGAATATGCCAATATTGGGCCGCAGATTTTTGAGGCCTTTTCGCGTGCACCATGTCAATCCGCGAGACTTTGTGCGGCGTGATTTCGTCGACATCAACGGGGATACTGCGATGCTGGTGATCCCGATTCTGATTTTGATGACATGGATTCCGTTGAACGACTTTGTGGGGCAAATCGCCAATGTTTTTCTCATGGCTCTGTGCGCAATTTCATTGCTGGCAAATCAGTTCCACAAATGGGCACATATGTCCAATCCCCCGCGAATCGTGCGCTGGTTGCAGCGCCGCCGACTGATTCTGAGTAAACGTGATCATGCCCGTCATCATGCCCCCCCACATACAACCAACTATTGTATCGCCTTGGGCTGGTGCAATCCGATTCTCGCCCGCATCGGATTTTTTCCAAAACTAGAACGATTGGTTGCCCGTTTAACTGGATTGCAACCGCGGAGCGACGACGAATCGTTTCAGGCTCAACTGCGAAAAGTATCCGCAAAATGACCGGCCAGAACCAACCAACGAAACATACTCGCCGTCGGGCGCATGTGTCGCTGGAAACGACAGAGCCAACCTCTTTCGGGCACGGATGGATCAGCGGCGTTGCCGGCCTGGCGTTGGGGCTGCTGGGTCTGTTTGCCGTTCTGTGCTTTCATTTTCCATCACTATTGACGATGCCCGAGTTGCGCAGTTGGTATCCACTGCCCTACGTTCGCGCCATGCTCCATTTAGTTTTGGTGGCTGGATTTATTTTTGGGGCGGTATCTATTTGCTTGCGGCAGAACAAAGCGCTTGGGTTGGCAGCCATCGGGTGCACCCTCACGGCTGCCTTGTTGGGGGGCTCTCGGGTTCCCGTCGGCGAAGTGGAAGAAGGCCCCTTTCTGGGGTTGGATTGGTTTCTGCTCAATCTGATATTGTTTTCGATCGTTTACGTGCCGCTGGAACGGTTGTTTGCCTTGAGGCCCGAACAACCGACATTTCGCCGCGGGTGGCGAACGGATTTAACCTACTTTTTTGTCAATTCATTGCTGGTGCAAATCACGACGTTGTTGACGCTACTGCCGGCGGCTGTTCTTTTCCGATGGGCGGTCCACCCGGCGGTACAGGAATGGGTAGGCAGCCTTCCATTGGTCATTCAGATTGCCGGTGTGCTGCTGTGCGCCGACTTGACTCAATACTGGGTCCATCGCGTTTTTCACGCTGTCCCGGTCCTCTGGCGATTCCACGCCATTCACCATTCCGCCGAGACAATGGATTGGCTGGCTGGATCTCGATTGCACCTGGTCGATGTCGTGGTGACGCGTGGATTGAGCTACGTGCCCATTTTTGTTTTGGGATTTTCCGAGACGGCTATGATTGTCTATGCCGTGATTGTGACGATTCAGGCCACTTACATTCATGCCAATGTTTATTGGGAACACGCACCACTGCAGTGGTTAATTGTTACGCCGCGATTTCATCATTGGCACCATAGTGCAGAGCAGGACGCGGTCGACAAGAATTTCGCCGTCCATATTCCCCTGTGGGATTGGCTGTTTGGCACTTACTACATGCCAAAAGGCCGCTGGCCGGGCGCCTACGGAATCGCCGGTGAAAGTGATGTACCACATGGATTTGTGCGCCAACTGTTCTACCCGATGGTGGCGATGTTCAAGAAATCCGACAATCAGGAATCACAGTCAACTTACCGGGATTCATGATGTTGCACCGATCTAGCGTCGCCAGCCCAGGGGCAAGCTCATTTAGAGCCCCGCGTTGCCCATTATCTTCAATCAAGCAGTCCGGGGTCGTTGCCCGTAATCGCGTGGGGCGCCGCGGGGGCCGATTTCAAATATGAGGTTTTGGCGATGAATTCTTTTTTGGCAAAATTGCGTCTGAAGTGGTTTCTGGCTACGCGCTCGCTCGACTACGGTGTTGATTTTGTCGCCACGTTATATCGAATTTATCTGAATCACAACAAAATCATCCACTTCCGGGATGGCAAGCCGGTCTTTTCCCTTATGACGCCGGCACTGTACAGCAAACCGGCGGCAAATTTTCTCTCAAGAACCCTGTATCGCTCCATTCAAAACCGCAATCTGCCCAATCTGATGAGTCTCGCGGTTACTGATGTGTGCAATGCAAACTGCGAGCATTGCAGTTTTTTTACGGCTGTGGACGAGAAGGGCCGGAAGTTGTTGACGTCGCAACAGGTTGGTCAGGCGATTGCGGAAGCGCAAGACCTGGGCGTCTCTGTTATCAACTTTGTGGGCGGTGAGCCGTTGTTGCGGCAAGACCTTGACGAGCTGATTGCCAAAGTTGACAAGAATCGCGCCACGACCCTGTTGTTTACCAATGGTTGGGCTCTGGAGGAACGAGCGCAGGAACTCCGCAAAGCCGGGTTGGACAGCGTATTTGTTAGCATCGATTTTGCGGATGCAGCGCGACACGACCAATTTCGCGACCTGCCGGGGCTATTTCAGCGAGCGCTGGCCGGGATTGGCCGCGCCAAAAAATGTGGATGCTCAACCGGGTTTTCAACCACCATCAGCCGCGAATCGTGGCAACAAGGCGAGTTGGACCGAATCATCGAATTGGCGAAAGAGGTCGGAGTTCACGAGGTATTCGTTTTTGATGCCAAGCCCAGCGGTCGTTATCAGGAACGAAATGATTTGATTGACAGTCAAGACTGGGTTGATGAGATGATGCATGCCGCCGCGCATTACAATCAGAATCGGAAATATCCGGGCGTCACTTTTTTGGCCTATATGACCAGTCATCGCAGTGTCGGCTGTTCCTGCGGTACCAGCTATTTCTACCTGTCTCCTTACGGTGACGTGATGTCCTGTGATTTCAATCATGCCAAATTCGGCAACGTCCTGGAGGAACCGCTGTGGCGAATTTGGGACCGTCTTAGCAGGCAACCGGAGTTTTGCCAAGCAAAATGGGGTGGCTGCAAGATTCAGGATTCGGAAATGCGCGAACTGCCGGTCGTCTCGGCCGGACAAGCTGCGTGCTCCCTGCCAGGCACCGTCGGGTCGGTGTCGATCGGCGAAAAACTTGGACGAACTGGTGAGGCATCGTAACCATGAGTGAAACGGCCAGTCTGCCGCTGGGTTCCTGCCAACAGCTGTTGGACCTGATCGCGGAAAAAGGTTTGATCCAGGCTGCAATGGAACACGAGGCCGAGCATGCGGCGATGCGAGCGACGAACTTTGGCACGCTGGCCTTCGGATTGTCTGTGATCGTCGCATCCGTTTGCGTGTTTCTCTTTCTCGGCAGGTTTACCGATAAGCTGTGGAGGCGAATTGCGGTCATGGCGATCGGCGTGTTGATCTTTGAAATTTTCACGGCGCCGATGTGGATCAATAATTCGCTGGGTAGATGGGCTTACGTTTATGCCGATGTCAGTTGGATTCTGACGTTGGGCTGGACCGCCATGATCCTCGGCGTCGTGGTGATGGTCGACCATTGGTTTGCCACCTGGAGCGCTGCCAAACGATTTGGCGTTTACGTGGGCGTGTTGCTGGTATTGGTTTTGATCGCCGAGATCGTCGTTTTCAATCTGGGAATTCGCAGGTATGCGCCGGAAGTGTTGGAGTCGATTTCGGGACTGAGAATCCTGGGAGTACCGATCGAAGTTTTTTATTACGCGCCGGTGTTTACCTCGTTGATTATCGCGTTCTACAAGTACTGGATTTTCCTGATTGATGGTGTGGCCATGGTGCCCGTGAAACGCCGAAACTGGCTGCGCGCCCTGGTAATCGGATTCATCGCCGTATTTATGTTCGAGCTGCTGATCGAGCCGATGGTGCGAAACGACAATTTTCCCGCCTGGTCTTACGTCTACCACGACATCAGTTTCGTGATGACCTGTTGTTGGGTTGTCATCATTGCCGTGGCCGCCTTGCTGACCGACCGATTTTTGATGGGCGTCCCGGTCCCGATCCGATTTGGGGTGGCGCTGTTGGTGATCGGAGCATTGATGTTGCCAATTGAGTCGTGGCTGATCAGCAACGGATACCGGGTATACGGCGATAGCGCCGTGGCGAACTTTTCCGGATTCACCACTCCGATCACCGGCGTGGCGGCGGAAGTCGCGTTTGCCATACCATTTTACGCCGCCTTGATGGTTTGCTTTATCCGCCATTGGGAAATCGTTTTGGATAACCACCTATGAAACACTTGGCCTACGTGTGCCTCGGGCTGCCCGTCAGTTTCGTGGTTCTGTCGTTTGCGATTGGCGGTCCGGTAAACGCAGCCGCATTCATATTCATTACCGTCGTTTGTACGGCAGGGAGTTCCCTGGCATTATGGATTCCCATGTGGTGGGGCATCGGCCTGTTTCTCTGCAAAGTGGTTTTGCTGCTTCGCGGACCAGACCTGGCTGGTGAAATGAGAAACAGCGCCGGGTCACCCTCCCGGAACCGGGAGGAACTTGCGCTAACCAATTACGTTCGATTGGCCAGAGTTAGTGGAATGGACCAAGTCGAAATCAAGCGCCGCTTGCGGGAGACCGGATGGCCGGATGCCAAAATCGATGGTGCTTTATCGACTGATGACCGTCCCGGTGACGAGTGACGCTGCAAATTTTTTACATCAATCTGAGCGATGTTTGAATCGCACCTTTCGATTCACCAATCTCCGTCTTATGGCGAAATCTATGCCTCTTGATGAACGCGAAACAGACAGGCAAAATTGGACGGTGAATCGCATCGCTGCCGCCGTCGTTGCGATCCTTGTCACGGCCTATTCCTTGTCGGCCGTGGGAAGAGGCGGAGTCGAATTCTTGGCGAGTTGGTTTGGTGCTGGATTTGTCCTGGCGCCGGCCACCATTGCGGCGTTGTGCTGGTGGTTCGCGGCACGAGGCCACATCGCCGCTGATCGCGCCCGGATGAAGCATGCGCTCGTCGGAGCCGTGGGCGTCGGCGGCATTGCATTTCTAGCTGGTTTTTTTGGTCCGATCATTCTGACGCCGGACGCAAACCAGGGACCGTTGCTGGGCATTTTCATCACCGGGCCGTTAGGCTTCGTCGCTGGCGCCTTACTTGGCACCCTCTACAGTTTGATGCGAGTGCGCCCCAGCGCGTTGGCAGCCGATCAAGATTCAAGAAGTGACGACTGACAAAAACTGGCCCGCCAAGATTAACTTGTCGGTCCGGGTTTTGTGCCCAACCCTATGAGGCATTCGGTCGCCTTCGCGAAAAAGGGCACGCCGGTTCCTGTCCGCTTGGCGCCCGACAAAGGTCAACCATGGGAGGAAGTGCGAAAAGAGATATTGGTGATTGATGTCCTACCGAGTCATTGTCGAGCCAATTGCCAAACAAGATATCCGGCAAGCAAAGCAATGGCTTGCCGATCAAAAGGAGGGTTTGGAAGTAAATTTTCGAGATGACCTGGACCAGGTGATTGACCGAATCTCATCCAACCCCCACGCTTATGCGACGGTCCAAAACGAGATACGCCAGACAAAGCTGAAGAACTGCCCATATGTCGTCAGCTACTTGATTTATCAAGACAGGGGACTCACCTTGTGCCCGACCACGCATTCCGGTTGTTGGGTAAGCTGTCGTACCACCAATGACCAGTAAAGCTGCGAGGCGTATCGAACTCGAAACGAAAACCTCCCTTCATGCTCGCGCTGGTCGTTCGGCCCCAAACGCCTGCGACAACGTATCTGCCCAGGCCCTCATCCCAGCCCTGGTTGGTGATCCGGATCGTTTTGCTCGTGGAGCCATACCAACCCGCCTGCCAGTTAATGGTCGAATAAGTGGAATTCCAATTCTTGTTGAGGTCGGGTTCAAACGGTTCGACGTTTTTTGCCGGGGACGGCAGGATTTTAGTTTCGGGTGTCTCGTTATGAAAATGTCTCGCTTCTAACCGATTGGCCGGCCGATGCTGTTCGAGTGGCTCGGCGATCGGAGGTTGGCCCTTGTCGATAAAGAACTTGCCGCCCAACATCAGAATCAGCGTTCCGAATCCGGCGACTGTCGCGATTCCGGCGAACAATTTCGGGTTTCGCGTGCGCGCACCGCCGATCAAAACAGTTCCGGCAACGATCAAAGGAAGCCCCGCAAAAAGACCGTAGGAACTCAATCCCTGCAATCGCCGTAGCTGAAGTCCGAACAACGGCAGCACGGCTGCGATAATTCCCAAACCCAGAAAATAGAAGCCGAGATTGGACATCCCCTTGGCAAAGTCATCGATGCCGCCTTTCGTTTCGATTGCCGTTGCCGGTCGCTTTTGGCGATCCTTAACAAGCGCATACTGCTCCGCGCGACTGAGCTCAGCGGGTTCCGCGATGCTTCCGGCAGTCGACCAGTAACTCCCGGGGTTTACCGCGGCACTGGCCGGCGCGGCAGTTTCGCGGTTATGCAGCTCGGCGACAGGAATCGGTTGATGCTGTTCCGCCACCGCCGTATCCTCTCGCGGTCTCTGCGGCCTGAAGATGAGATTGCAACTGGGGCAACGCAGCTTTTTGTGTTTATCCAAAACTGCTGCATCGACCGGGCCGGAATTCTGGCAACCAGGGCAGGAAACGTCGATCTTCATTGGTGGCTACCTTGAACGACTCAGAGGGAGTCTATTCTACGAGGGCGAATGGCCTATTCAATGCCTGCCGCCGCACAACAAGCTTAATGCGGATTGAGAATCGCTGGCGGTTTATCGCGCTTTACTCAGGACTGATCAGCGCTACCGAGAGAAGATTCGCGACGATAAGCCAAGTTTGTTGCGTTAATAAAATCAATTCCGTTCAGCTAACCGGGTAAATCGGGGCCCCGAAATTTCGAACGTTTTAAGAACTGTTTTTCCAGCCCTTGTTGGATGGTCCATCGATGCCTCGCATGTTTTGCGGCCTTCCCGGAAACCGCACGCCGATTGCGCGACGGGGACCCTTGCATACAATTTTGCAAACGTGATGCACGTGACGAAGCTTTGACTATGCTAATAGACGGCAACATGGCCGTAGGTAGTGACTTCAAAGTTTAACAAATGAGGCTCAAGTAAATGACGAAAACAACCCTGATGTTGACGACAGTTTTTGTACTCATTCTGAGCGCTGGGAGTGTTTCAGGACAAGAATTGAAATTTCAAGACCATTCCTTTCCTTTCGATTTCTTGTTTGGGAATCATATCGACACACACCAGGAATCGATGGTCACAAATGGGGAAAAGCTCATTGGCTTCTTCTACATCCGATTTACTGGGGAGCAGACGGCCGAGGGTGTTGCAGTGGCAACACATGCAAATTGTGCGCAAGTCAGTGAACAATGTACCGGTGGCTGGATGCTACATGGCGTCCCCGTCCGCGCAACGCTGGTTGACCACCAGCCCGGCCAGCATCCAACTTGGTTCGTCGACCCGGCTGATTTGCCTCGACAACGAGGGTACAGCCACTTTCACTGGCTGGGGCCACCTGATCATGCCCATGCGATTGCTGTCGGCGAAACCTACGATGGATGGTTGTTGAAGCTCACGGCGGTCAAGACGTTTTTCTTCCAGCATCATGGAGGTTTCCTTGTTACCCCCGGTATCGACGCTGAGACACACGCCAATATTGTTTCGGATTTACCATAATCAACTCTGTTCAATTGAGCTGCCCCGCGTATTGTGAGTCTGGTAAGGCAACACGATCTCCGGCTGCCCCAAACCCTTAACTTTGTTTCGGCCAAGCCGGTGCCAAAACTCGATAGGGTGATTGGTTTTTGAACTGGTCGAAAACCCACGGTTTTACGATTGCTGACACCCTGCCAATTGCGCCGTAGCCGTACTGGATTCCAATGGTTATCTGCCCTCTAGATCAGGTAAAATCCAGGCTTCGTTGTGTTGGAGTACGAGAGGATGATAACGCTTCACTTGGTTTCAAGTATTGATGGTTTCATCGCCAAGCATGACAACAGTGTCTCGTGGCTCAACAGTTCTGGAGACGTCTACGAAAAAGGGGTCTCTGAAGACAGTGATGAAGAGGTGGTCACGGCGATCGACTGCTTTGTGCTGGGTTCTCGCACGTATGAACACGCGCTTCAACTCGGCTGGCCATATGGCGATACTCCGACCGTGGTGGTAACCAACAGAGAACTGCCGTCCACCAAGAAGAGCGTGGAGTTTTATTCAGGTGATCTTAAAAGATTGGTTGGTGAAATCCTCGCGCCTCGATACAGAAACATCTGGCTGGTGGGAGGCGCCATGTTGTGCCAGAGTTTTCTCAGGCTCGGCTTGGTCGATGAAATCAGATTGTCGATTGCGCCAGTCTCGTTGGGTGACGG
Organism: Pirellulaceae bacterium; assembly: GCA_041599835.1. GTDB lineage: Bacteria > Planctomycetota > Planctomycetia > Pirellulales > Pirellulaceae > CAJQPP01. Next base: position 11,203 of record JBFILF010000015.1, on the reverse strand, counting down.
GTTGCGCCTGTTCGCTAACTCCGGTACCGAGAAGAGATGGAATTTGAAGGATGTAATCGCTTACAAGACCGGCTTTGTTGAGTTGTTGTATGGGAGCGAATCAACCAACTCCCAGGCCTGAAGCGACGCCGTTCTCGAATCGGTGATTCGGTTGCCCCCGGTCAACTTGGGTAAAATTGGCGCCCAGAAGTATCAACTTTTATCAGGCGATCGAAAGACAACGAGTCAAACAGTTATTTGGACGCTGCCAACTGAATTGGTGTCGTGAATTGGACACTAGTCCAGGGCGTTCGTGATTTGATCGACATAATGTCCGAGAAGCTCGTTCGTTTCTTCAAAATTGAAAAGACGAGGATCGCAGCGAAGACAAATCTTGAGCACACGGCGGTAGGTAAAAATGGAGATGGTCGCGCGAGTATTGATCCGCATGGGCGGCACACCCGAAATATCAGTCAGCAACAAGTTGCCGCAACGAACCATTCCATTCTCGCGCGGCAGATTGATGAGGAATTGTTTTGTTGGGTCGCCCGTGTTGGAAAGTACCGCTGTCGCCAGGCAATGATTGCGGCGCAAAGCAGCCTTCAGCAGTCGCGGATAACTTTGAGACGCCACGACCAGATTCATGAAATGCGTGCGATGCCGCTGGTGTTTCAACCATACGGTTTCCTCGCGCAAACCTTGCCTCAACTTATCGGGTTGCTCCAACAATTTGCCACCACGACGGATTAGCGCATAGGAAACAACATTGCAGGCCGGCATCTTCTCGGCTTCCGGCTCTCGCAAATCCAATGGCATCATGACGCAAAGTTTTCCACCGCTCAGCCAACCGCGATTTCGTTTTCTCCATCGGTTCAACGTTACAAACAATTTTTCCAGCAAAAGGTCATTAACCGTTTGCGCGCGTTGCTGAGCAGAAAGGCGTAACCGGCGATGCTCATTTTTGTCAAACTCAAACGAGCAAATGCCAGGAAATGAACCCGGAAGAGTCGTGTGCGTTCGTTTTGACGTTGGCGGTCGAATGGCCGCGGTTCGCCTAAACAGGAGTTCCGCGGCAAATTTCCATTCTGACTGAAAGCGGCCTTGGTCCGTACGAAATTCGGCTGGATCGTAGCAGGCACGTCCACGGGCGCGCAAGCGAGAAGGAGGGAGCGGCGGAGCACTCTCGATTTCATCGCCACCTGTTCGCGTCGCGTAGCCCCACAAAACGTCGCCCAAAACTTGATATGCGCCGACTCCATCGCACACAGCATGGTGAAACTGGGCCGTCACTACTGCTTTGCGTTGATTGTGTCGAACCCAAATACGCAGCCCTGCCTCGTTGCACAGGTCAATGTGTTCGAAACCAGCACCCGGAAATGCAATCGGCTGGTCCACGCCACCAAAATGGACCATCGGCCGCACGTTGCCGGAATCGACCCAGCAATCACGGTTCGATTTTGCGCGCCGAATAACGGCCCGCAAAAGTGGATGTCTGTCGATGGCGTCGTCGATCGAATCCTTGAATGGTTTCCGTTCCAAACTTCCGGCAAATTCAAATTGCACAATAAATGTCGCCGGATAATTCGGTCGATCGTCGATCAGCATGTAATGCTCAAACGGGATCAGATGAAGCGGAAAAATTCGTTGCCCGACTGTATCGTTGATCGGCCGTTCAAATTCAGCGGTTTCCATGGACATATCGCAAGGGCCCGGCGGCAATGGCACCGAATATCAAAAGTCATTCTAAGCGAACACCGGCTGAGTGAAAGCGAACGCCATAAACTTCCGGCGAATGCCACCAGGCTTCAGACGTTCGCCAATGTCGACGTAATTCGAACGTCAAACCCGGTTTAGTTCGGCCATCGATCCAGGCGCACCGCGTCCCAGAAATATTCCGCGTTGTACCGACAGTTCCGAGGAGCGGCTAGTCGTTGCCGGTGGTGGTAATGTGGGCGACGATTTCAGTTTGGTAGTTTGTGTATGTGTGATAGTTGCCCCGATACCAGAGTAGTACCGTGTTGCGTGTGCTCCCACGCGGGACAACAGGTCGCAGGTTATCGGCTGACGAATTGGACGTGATGGCGGACCAATTCCAGGTGCGGCCGCCGTCCGGTGTCACCCCATGAAAAATCTCGTAATGACACTGCCCATCAACCTTGCTGATCAACGGCTTGCCGGTCAGCGGATCGGCATTTGTGGAAATATACACGTGGTTGAGATTATCCGGATCAAGACTAATCAGTCCGGTGTAATCGTCCTCTTGAGCATAAAGACGTGAGCCGGCAAAAGCGACCTGGTGGTCGTGCCACCGCGTTCCGTCCCAGCGTGCGTAGCGGTAGCGATGGTCTTCACCACCTTGTCCGACAGGTAGACCGGCCGAATTTTTCTGTATCGAATAAACTGCGAAAGGCCTGCCTTGCTCGTCCAATTCCAGATCACAACACCAGGCTACGTTGTTCGCATCCCCGGCAAAGATCTGGGTTCCTTCCTGCGGCCGCGACAGCCCGTCGCTCAAGCGTGCGATTCGCTTGCCGTCACTTCGATGCAAAAGTCCGTTCCGGTAATACGCGTGGTACAGACCGTTATCGTAGTCTCGGGGGTGGCCTTCGGTGAACAACAGATGAATCGTGTCACGGCTGTCGGATGTGTATTTGACGTAAGGACGGTGAGGGAATTCCGACGGCACTTCAACGACGACGTTGCCACCGATCCACTGTTCTCCCAGGTCGTCAGAGTAGGCATAGGATGGTTTGAATTTGGCATCCAGACCGCGATAGAAATTATAGACTCGCCCTCTCCCCTGGTTTTCTTTCGCCAGGCAGAGCAAGTTGGCGTACGTGATCCGCGAACGCTCAGAAGGTACGAATTCCTGGATCGGCCCCCAGTCCGTCAGGTCGTCAGCCGATCGAGTGCGGCGATAATAAAAGCGGTTTTCCGGCCCGTGCCTGGCGTAGACCGCCAACAACCGGCCGTCGGGAAGTACCAGCACCGACGGCGCGTTGTGGTCATCTGCCTGCAGTCGATCATGTAATTCAATGCGGCGCGTCGTGCCCGACTCCAGGTGATAGAGCACGAGATCGATATCGCCCTTGCGATCCGGACCGAAGCGTCCATTGGCCACCGATCCGGCAATCAGATACCCTCTGTGGACCAAGACGCGTTCATCCTGAAACCAGCACCAGGCCCCGTCGTTATTCAATATTCTTGTCTCTGCGGCATGCGCAACTTGCCGCACGGCATCGATCAACAACGCAGCCGAGGCCAAAAGTAAGATCACCACGGACCGATGCATCGCAGCAGCCTTTTTTGTTAAGTGGCGTTGAAAAGCATGATCAATTCCACTGCCAGGGGGTCCTCTGGCGTCAATACCTCGTACGTCAAATATCCGGAACACTTACGGCAATACAACAGCTGATCATGCCTGAGGCAAAGGTGATTGGCATATTTGGAATCCTCGGTACAGCAGAACTGATCGAAAACCGTTAGCGCCCGATCAGACAAAGCGCACTTGCATTTTCTTATTCCGCTGCGTGGCGACAAGTCCCGGCGTCACAAATCTCCACTCGACCGACAGCTTACCAACAGCACGTGGTGCCATGATATGAATGCAACATAATGCTGAAATACAAAGCGGCCGTTTTTATCGCGTCTCACCATGCTTTTTGCGCGTTGAAGGCGGAAAGTCTAGCGCAAACGCCGCTTGAGCCGCAGGGTTTCAGGTGGCTTCCGGGATCGATGCCTCGATATGGATTAAGTTTGTGGCCAGGATGGAGCAAGTGCAAATGTGCTCTAAAATGGCATTGACCCGCAGCGATGGCCAAACAGCAAGGAATCAGGAATGTTCAACGATCATCCACCTATCGCGCGATTGGTTTTTATCGAGACGACCCTGTTGATCGCATTGACATCCTCCGCCTGTGCGGAAGTAGGCGTCGGTGCGAAACCGATTGAAGGAGCGGAGGTCGTTTTTGACGGCACGCGAGAGATGCTGGATGAGGAATGGACCTACTGGAACGGTCCGCGCTTCAGTTCATCGCTTCCGATCAAGTGGAAGATCGTGGACGATCCGATCGACGCCGGAACCGTTGTCATGAGCCACGATCCGGCTGCGGCGGGGGGCAAATACGGAGCTGCCGACATTGTGACGAAGAAGAAGTATCGTGACTTCAGGCTGCATGTCGAATTCCTGGTCGTCAACCAAGGTGGCAACAGCGGCGTGTATCTCCAGAATCGCTACGAAATTCAGATTCTGGACGGCGACAAAAGCAAACATGGGATGGGTGCCGTGATCAACGAAACCCCAGCGCCCTATCACGCATACAACGGAGTGGGAAAATGGAATGCTTACGACATCACATTCCGCGCCGCCCGATTCAAGGATGGCCAGCGCTCAGAAAAGGCAATGGTGACGATGTTCTTCAACGGCATCAAGGTTCACCAAAACCAAGCCATCAATCAGGTCTGGGGTGGCAAGAACTCGGGAATAGACGGCGGCAACAATGGTGGCCAAGGAATAACCGACACTCCTGGCGGCCTTAAACTGCAGTGCGAAGGCCACCAAGTGATGTATCGCAACATCTGGATCAGAGAACTGGCTTTGACCGAAGCAGACACCGATTTCGAGGAATAGGGCAACAGGCGGCGCGCGCAATGATGTGTTATCTACTTGGCTTGAACATCGCTTGAAATCCAAGCATCCGCCGCAGGAGAATATGAACGATGTGCAATTCATTGACGCATGTTCTGATTTGCCTCGCTTCGATAACGCTCCCGACGTCGCTGCAAGTGGCGGAAAAGCCAAAGCTTCGGACTCACGTTTACAAAAACGTGGGCGACCTCGAAATTAAAGCTGACGTTTATCAATACGAGGACGACCAAGTTCGGCCCGTCGTGGTATGGATTCACGGAGGCGCTTTGATCAACGGCCACCGAGCCGGTATCAGCGGTCGCGTACGCCAATTGGCCTTGGACAATGGATACGTCCTGGTCTCGATTGATTATCGATTGGCTCCGGAAACAAAGCTGCCGGCCATCATTGAGGATGTGGAAGATGCGTTTCGATGGCTGCGCCGCGAGGGGCCAGAATTGTTTCATTTCGATCCCGATCGCATCGCGGTTACTGGGGCATCGGCGGGCGGTTATCTCACATTGACGTCGGGGTTCCGCGTGAAGCCGCGACCACAAGTACTACTAGCTCTATGGGGCTACGGTGATTTGGTTGGGGACTGGTACAGCCAACCGAGTCCACATCCTCGACACCATCGAGTGAAACTGGATCGTGACGAGGCCTGGAAACAGGTGAGCGGTCCACCCGTATCCGATTCGCGCTTGCGGAAGGGAAACGGTGGGGCGTTTTATCAATACTGCCGTCAGCATGGAATATGGCCAACGGCAGTAACCGGCTGGGATCCGAACACGGAAACAGAAAAGTTCTTTGCATTCATGCCCGTTAAGAATGTCGATTCCAAATATCCGCCCACCGTATTGATTCACGGAACGGAGGACACGGACGTTCCTCACGAACAATCGGTCATGATGGGCCGCGAGCTAAAAAAACACGGTGTCGAGCATGAGTTACTCAGCATTGACGGTGGTGAACATGGCTTAGCCGGCAGCAACGCCCAGGACATCAATGCAGCCTATCGGCGCGCCTTCGAATTCCTGAAGCATCATTTGGAAAATTAGTTGCCACGTAACTTCTGTTACAGGTTTGTGGTCAATTGAGAACATGACCCACAGCAAACGTGGTGTGAACTTTTCTAATCCCAAAGACTGCGGGAATCTTCATTGACTGTGCGACGATAGCCGTATGACTGAATTTCCCCGCCCTGTTCAGAGACGATCGCCACGACGCCTGAGCTGAAAAGCTCGAGGGCTTCGGAGGGCAAGAGTTCGTCAGCCACAACAATCGAACCGGGCGGCAGAGCTGCCTGGTTCCATAAAGGATAACCTGACAGATGCCTTTTCATCCGGGCACCAACGTCGCGAACGTCCTGTTCCCGCTGTCGGGCGTATTCGCTGTCCAGCTGCTAAAATCGCTAACCCAATCACGAATCACTGATTCCAGCACCATTTCCACGTTGACAATGCAGCGCCGACATGGTCCTTGACGAATGCTGCGATTGGATCGCCACCGGCCATTTTCGCCATCTGTACAAATTGACTCCACGCGGCAACAACCCCGCCCATTTGAGTGGCAAGCGCAAACTGATTCACTCACCGAGAAACCAGACAGTCCTTGGCCGGAATGGCGCCGACGAAACGATACCGCGCCGTTCCATTTCTATGCTGCAACTCATACAGGGCGATACTTGTAAGCGATCTACCTGGGAGTGGTTCAGTCCCATTCAGTAATCGCAACGCATTATCACAAACCAAGAAAACCACATCTACCGCGAGATGAAATGGATGGCAATCACTCGTTTCCACGTGACCGTCATAGGGTCCACCAATAAATTCAATGTTGTAACAGTTTCTAAGCATTTGAAGAGTCCATTTCATTTGCGATGCGTTTCAAAGAACGATTCGAATAGTAAATCGGGGTCGAGATTTCGTTATTTTGGCCCGGAATGTAACACGGCGTTTGTCGCGTAGGCAGTTAGCTTGCCGATTGCACGTAGTCAACGGTCCTGATTGGTAATGTTTGATTGGATTTAACTCTGATGTTTATTGTCCAGTCGATAGACGCCGTTCGCTTTAACAAGCGACAACTTATATTCGGCCGGAACATCGGGTTTTTGATTCATCATTGAATCAAGGACTGCTTGCATGCTCGCTGCGTGTACAAACCGTTCATCAGGACTGCTTGAGTCCAACACGACAAGCCTTAGACATTCGCTCTCATTGCCGTTGTCGTTGCTCAACTGATTTCTCAAATAATCTTCAACGAGCGGATAAGGCCTTAACGCTAAATCCCCGTTTTCTCGAAACTCGTCGTATGGGCCTTTGTCTGAGAATCCATAAATGGCAACGCACCTCAAATCTGGGTCACCTAGCAAAACAGTCGGTCCCATTTTTTCGTTGTCTATTAACAAAACATAACGTGGCGTCGCGACGACGACATTATTGCTACTCATGGCTTGCACTTCGAATTGAGATTTGTGCGGTTTGAATTTCAAACCCTTCACGGCCGATTGGTCATTCATGCTGCGAAAACTGTGGCGGTCGTTGTCCCGTCGCCAGCTACTTCGTTGGTCTTCCAGGCAACGTCTCGCACCATCTGGGCACCGGTGTTTTTAAACGAGTCGGGCAACTCAATCGCGTTCGCCACGCTTGCACCGTCTTTAGTGACTATCGGAGGACCGAAAGGGCGGGCAAGCAGAACGGTGCGGCCGCAAGGGCCGAGCGTTCCGCGTACCGTTTTGGCCAGCATTTCGACACCATTCTGGATGGCCGTAAGTGCTAGTTGTTCAAAAGCGGTCATATTTGTCATTTGGAATTCCAATCTGCCGATTCTGTTGGTACGGGTGCGATGAACTTACTGCTGCTGCAGATGGAAAACTGACTTCGATATTTGGAATCCAAGCAAAACAAGCAAAGCGCCCCCTCCGGCGAACATCAGGCTTTCGACGCTGAAGGCCGTGACACTTACATTTCCAAAAATTGTGCCGACCAAACCGCCGGCGATTCCACCTATTAGTCCTACAAAGATCGTCAGCAACTGGTTTGTCTCCGGCCGCATCCAACTAGCCAGTGCTCCAAAAACAAGGCCGATGACCGTCCAAATTAAAATTCCCATTTCAGTCTCCAAAAAAATGTTTAGTTTTTCCGAGCAACGCTGCTCCAACATTCGTATCGCACTCAAGTCTGTTCTCAATTAGTCATCCGGCGGTGGCGTTACCCGCAGCCCGTTGTCTTCTGCACGTTCAATTGAACCGGCATCAAGTTGGCTCGCTCGTGTACTGGATTCGACTTCACTCGAATTGCCATCCGGGGTAAGCAGGTAGACTTGAACCATTGTGCCAGTCGTAAAAGCGTGGGTGATGGATCCGGACTTTGTTTCTATTTCCGCAGTCGCTTCTCGAACATCCCTGCCTGTTATCTGTTTGATTTCCCGCCGCATTGGTTCCGAGGAGTTCACAAAGAGCTGGCGGTGAAACTCCTGGACCTGAGCAGCACCGTTCGGATTTCGCGACAATGCCAGTTCGGCGGCCGTCAACGCGTCGTCCAACCTGACGACCAGCGTGTCGTCGCTGAGGAGCACGTGCACCACACCATGAGCGTGTCCCGTTCTTTTCTGTTGAAGCTCGCTGGCCACGCGTGCTAGTTGGTTTACAATTTTTCGATCCACGTCATTCATTGGTTCGTTCATTCGTTTTGCGAGGTAGATTCGCTATACCGATTCGATCGATCGGCGCACAAAAAAAAACCGATCTGTCAGAGCACCCGCAGGTATTCCGACACATCGGTTTACTTTTTAACAAGCCTCCTGGGATCCCCAGGCTGCCTTCTATCCAGTCATCCGAAACGATGATTAGCAAAGATAAATGACTCTTTGCCCGTTATGTCCATTCTACGCGATTGAGTTCCAAAGAGAAAGCTAAATAGCGTTGCTATTGCCTTAGTAGGTCAGTTCGCGGTTTGAACTCGAAGATAATAATTTGTCCATCCGTCGGCTCAACACATGGATAAACTCGTGATCGTCCATTTCCCGCGCCTGGCCAATATGTCGGGTTTCCTAAAATAGATTGAATTGCTCATTGGACACTGCGTGCTTGAGCGTTCGCTCTTTGGAGACGTCAGGCATCCGGCGGTACAAGGCGTTTCTCGGAGTGTCCGGCCGGTCCTCGGTACGAATTCGTTCCTACACTTCCGAAGCCTCAGTTTGTTGCCGTTTATCTAAAGTACCGTAACAGCCAGTCTGGGCTGGTTAGCGTGCTCCTTCAGCCAAGGATGGCACGGATCATCGAACCGACGAGGGCTCCGAGTTCTCATCGTCGAGCAAATCTCCCGGCAAAACTAGACCGGCGATGATGACGACATGGTGAAGCCTATGTGCTCGCAAGACAACCGGGGCCACCAACCCCACGAGTTTCCCTCACGCGATGAGCCTTCTGCACCTGCCTGATTTTGTTATCCAAGCTTTGCAGATTGTTACGACCTTCGAAGATGTTCTTAATGTGTGCTGTTGTCAACCTAAGGATGTACCGGCTCAAGAAGCCTCGGAAATGGCGACAGTCGTTAACTAGATCGTAGACGATGTCTCAGGTCGCACCCGCGGATGTCTAATTCGCCTCTAGGGCGCATTTGTTGCCAAAACCTTGGCGATCACGATTGTCATATCATCGTATTGAGGTTGGCCTTGAGCAAAGTCACGTGCGGCTTGCAATACAAGCTGCGCAATTTCTGAGGCGGATCTCTTTCGATGTGCGCGTACAACATCAAGTATACGTTGGTGACCGAATTGCGTATCGTCGCAAGAAGTCGTTTCCTCGATCCCGTCGGTAGGCAACACAATTATGTCGCCGGGTGCTACGATGATCTCCGGAGCCGAAGCCATGGTCGTATCCATCACGATTCCCAGAGGGACGTTCGTCGATTCGAGAACTTCCACATCACCTTTACCACGAAACAGCCAGCCTCTGTGACCGGCACTGGCGTAGCGCAGAGAGCGTGTTTCTAGATTAAGACAGACAAGAAGGGCTGTCACAAACCGTCCGGTCTGGCTGATTCCCACAAATCGATTGACCCTGGTGAGAATCTCCCCGGGATCATCAAGGGTTTCGACCATTGCGCTAAAATAGGCTTGCGTTCGTGCCATCACTAATGCGGGTCCCAGGCCGTGGCCGCTGACATCGGCGATCAAGGCCGCAACCGATTGTTGATTCACGTGCATGAAGTCAAAGCAATCTCCGCTCACGTTTTCCGACGATTGCATTTGACCAGCAATTTCAATTCCAGCCGCACATAAAAAGCCAGACGGGACTAGGCTTTCTTGAACTTTCTTTGCGGCGTCGATTTCCATGCGATCGGCCATAGCTTGTCTGAGCCCGCGTATGTCCTGACCGTCCGCAACATAGTGTGTCGTCTCACCTGATTCGTTCTTTGCGCATGTGATCGCCATCCGCAGCGGAACGACCTGGCCGTCTTTTCGCTTGTTCCAAATCTCTCCTTCCCAGAATCCTTTTTCTTGAATATCCGCCCACATCCGAGAATAAAACTCTGGACCGTGTCGTCCAGATTTGAGGATGCGTGGATTTTTTCCGATGACCTCCTCCGACGTGTAACCGGTCAACTCAGAAAAACTGTTATTGACTTGGAGTATGTTGCCGTTTGCGTCGGTGATCATAATGCTGTCGTTTGTTTGGAAGGCGACAGCGGCGACTCGCAAATCCTCTTGAGCGGCCGTCAGCTGTCGACTCGCTTCAATCAGATCTTTCGATTGTTCGGCAACCGGAAGCTGCGATTCGTCATTCATCTCGTGTAAAACCCCTCTCTGGGCAGTCCCAGGTTTGTCGGCCCCGGACTCCGGACAGTCATCATGGCGCGACAGAAAACCGACACATACTGCTGCGGAAAAGCAAACCGGGGTCTGGCGCCAGACCCCGGAAACGGTTGCAGATCACGGTTGTCACAAATGTTCTTGTCCTTTTGTCTACGATTCAAAACTATCGTTGACTGCCACCACCTTTTCGCTCAGGCATGAGGACTTTGTCGATGATGTGAATGACGCCGTTGGATGCATCAATGTTGGTTTTTACCAAATTCACCCGATTGACTTTCGCCCGACGACCTGAGACTTCGAATTGGAGTTCGTCGCCTAGCAGGGTTATTGCCGTTTCCGCAGCCATGGCATCATCCGAATATACTCTTCCGGCGACAACATGATACTTAAGGATGGCGGCAAGCTTGTTCTTGTTTTTGGGCTCTAGCAATGATTCAACCGTACCTTTTGGCAGGTCTGCAAAAGCCTCGTCTGTTGGTGCGAACAGAGTAAATGCATCGTCACCACTTAAAGTTTCGATTAGTCCGGCTGCCTCGGCCGCAGCCAGCAACGTCATGAATTTGCCAGCTTGTTCAGCGGTTTCGACGATGTTTTGTTCCGCAGGAAGCATCACCGTGTCGATGATGTGGATTATCCCATTGGAACATGCGACGTCCGTTTTGGAAACTTTCGCGTCGTCGACTTTGACCATACGACCGTTAACGACAATGTCGATGCATTGACCGTTCAGCGTTTTCGCGGCGGTCATTTTTTGCACGTCTTTGGCCATTACATTCCCAG
>JBFILF010000014.1:0-25513 GCA_041599835.1 Pirellulaceae bacterium | reverse complement strand
CTGCGACGTCAAGAATTCGTGGTAGTGGTCGACATCGTTGAGACACCCATGCAGTTTTCCTACTTGGGGGGCGTAGTCATTCACGCCAACGAGCAGCGCGTAAATACGTGAAGCCATGTTCAAATCTCCGGGGCGACGTTGGGGGCGGGCCTGGTCCGCGGCGTCCGCGGACCGTTCCGGCAATCGCAAGTCGAATCAAAACCGGTTCGTCGGCGCTGTCAGATCTCCCGAGCGCATCGGCGCGGTGGGTTCATTATGACAAACCGGCGGCAAGAAGAAACCTTTTCGGTGGGGAAACAACCACAGCCGAGATTGGCCATTTGACATGGCTGATTGCCGGTCTACCAGTTGAGGTTGGGCGCATATCCTAGCTGCACCAGCATATCCCCCGCTTCATCGTTAAACCATGCCTTAGCGCTTGGAGTCATGTAATTTGTCCAGTCACCGATTTGCCCGCTGCGGTAAAAGTCTTGGGGCGAAGGCTTGGAGAATCCTGGTTCCGTTAAAGGATTCAGAGGGCGGGCCAGCCGCGGATCGACGTTCAAAAAGCGGTACATTTCGTCACGTTGCCGCGCGGTGTCCTGGTGCAGATCCTCGTAGCGCACCAGATGCACGGGAAGACTGGGCATCCGCTGGATGGTCTGCTGGTCTTGGCGAACAATCTGCGCCCAAGCTCGAGCGCTCTCACGGACCACCCGCTCGCAGTTGAGCAAATCAGTGGGATGCTTGCGAAAATGATGCCGGTCGGCTTGCAGTTTGCTCCGCAAGCGTTGCAGCTGCGGTATCCGCCGCACGGTTCGGTTAACCTGCGGGTTATCGGTTCGATTAAGCAGGTGAAAGACGCGGCTAATCAATACGTCTCGGCCGTCCCGGATGACACAAATGTGCGGTGCCCGGCGAAAAATCACCGGCTCGATCGGCGCGGGCGTGCGATCACCCACCAGACGCACATCCGGCGCTGCAGCCTCAAGCAAACTGTCTTGAATCGCCCGCTCAAAGTGCTTGCGGATTTGATGCTGCAATTTGGGATTGTTGCCGATCCGCTGAATGGATCGGAAGTTGAATTGCAAAGACTCAATCAGGCGGTGCCAGTGAAATTCGCCAACGCAACAAATCTCAGGGTGCAGGTTGAGCAGATTGCACACCCAGTTGGTCCCCGACTTCATGTAACCGCGCAGACAAAAAAACTCCTTAGTCGCGCGGCCGCCGCTGCGGCTGCGGCCGCCAATTCGGTGGCGGAGTCGGTTAAGCAGCGGTTTTGACAGCGACAGCCGTGTCGGCAATTTCAACACAATACTTGACGCGCGGTTGGCTGGAATGAATGCAATGCGGAATTGACGCCAGCGGTAAATAGCCAAGACAGCGATTGGAGTCAAGAGAATTGGCAGTCAGCGAACCGATACGAAGAGCGGATTGGATTTCTAATGGCGGCGAAACACCGCTATGCGGCACCCCTCGCGGTTGACGGGCGGCGGCCAGATTTGACAGACTGCAACCGCCAGACGTCTGCCCCTGCCATTACCCGATGTCCCAAACGCTGCAGATCGCCGCCCACGCCTGCTTTTCGTCCCGCCAAATTGCCGCGCGGCGCCGGGCAATTCGCCATCATCTGATCGACTTGTCGCGGACCATTCGCGACGACAATTTTACGGAGATTTGCCTGGACGACTTGCGGCAACTGTTTGACGCTTACGACGAACACTTTTTTGAAAATGCCTTCAAGCGGGAATTTGAGCAGCTTTCCAACCGGTTGGCTTTTCGACTATCCAAGCGGATGACGCATGTGGGCGGCACAACCAACTACGAGAAAGTGATCGGTAAGCGCAAATTCGAAATTGCCATTTCCACCGCGCTGATATTCAGCAACTGGCATGCGCCCGGCCCCGCCGTACGCGTCGGCGGATTGCCGACGACGAGCCGCTTGGATGCCCTGCAGCGCATCTTTGAGCATGAGCTGGTTCATTTGCTGGAGCTTTTCCTGTGGGACGAGTCGCGTTGCGGAGGATCGAGATTTAAATCCATCGTGCGTCGCCTGTTTGGACATCTCGAATCAAACCATCAGCTGGTCAGCCCAGCTGAATTCGTCCAGCGCCAATTTGGAATTCGTATCGGCGATCCAGTTGAATTCGAGTTCCGCGGCCACCGTCTACGCGGCCTGGTCAACGGTGTTCTGCAGCGAGTCACCGTTTTAGTAGAACACGCTCATGGCGAACGTTACCGCGACGGAAAACGTTATTTACGCTATTACGTGCCACCCGATCAATTGGTCTTGCTGGAACATCTCACAGGCTCGCCACGCGTCTCGAACGGCTATGAAGCGCCGCAGAAAAACATTTAGCTGGAAAAAAGCGCAAAGCGCGCTGAACTGCTGGTGCCCGCATATCTAGCGGCTGATGTGCGACATTCCCCTACATCGAGGTGTGCGTCGAAAGGTGGGAATTGTCGTTGCGGTTGTTGCGAAAGCAACTGCACCATTTCTGCAGCAGCGCGCAATGCGCCTGGTTCAGGGAGATGGTCAATAAAAAAGGGCGGGCAGTATTGATCAAGGGGGGGAATGGAGGCGTTCACAAAAGGCGGGAAGTGGGATTCCGCGTGACGGTTTAACATCGCTGCACTCTTAACAACGCATCAGCGCGCGGCAAGTACTCAGCAAAGTCCCGCCGAATCTCTACGCCGGTGATTGGATATCGGCTGCCAACTCGTCGCGCCAAATCAGAACTTGTAGCGATAGCTGGCCGATTGCACTCGAGACCCGTTAGGCGCAGCCGCCGGTCGCACAGGATTCGCCAGCACTTGATTGGATCGACTGGGTGACGGCCGATTCGTGACATATCGTTGGTAGGTCGCTGACGGATTGGTCTGGCCATAACAACCCTGGCAATTGGCCGGCGGTATCGTGATCACCGTTGGCTCACCCTCACCATTAATGCGGACTCTCACGATCACCATGGGAGAACCTGATCCAGCCGGTCCGCACCCAGCGGGACCGCCCGACCCTTGATTGCAGAAACAATCGTTCGTCAGGCAATAGCCTAGTCTCGGATCGGCGGGGGTGTTGCAGCTGCCGTAATAATTCCAGCCGGTCCCGGCATAACCTGTATTGGAATTCCAGTTTTGGGCGGAAATTGGATCGACAAGCAGAAACGATAGCAAAACGATTGGCGCGACAAAGCAAAGTTGGCGAATCATGAATGACCTCCCGTTAATAACCAGGCGGGCTAGTTTGGCTGAGCAATCGCAGACTGACCGAAACTCGACCGGGCCACCATTCGCTTCATTATAATATAACCAGAGGAATGATAATCAGCCGTTCGCTCAAAAGGGCGAAACGGGGGGCGGAATGATCACAGGAGGAACAATCACCGGGTCGATTCGCCCATCATCATCGATGGCTTCGCTGATGATCCACGCCGCCAGCGCTGCACTAATTAAGCCGCCAAAATCTCCAAGTGCAAATCCGCCAGCAGTACCGCCACCGATCGGCGGATAATCGGGTAAGATCACGGTGACTTCGACTTCGATGTTCGGCGGGCCACCCGCGGGCTCACCCAACACGGCATCAACACTGGCTTGGTAAGCGATCTTGCGAGCAGAAATCAACCGCGTCGGCGATTGTCGTTCGATCTGAGTGACCGTGTCGTAATCCACCACATCGATGCAAAATGCGGCGCCACCGTGCGGCCCCGCCGAGGCAAAATCATATCGGCCAGGGGCAACGTTTTCGATCACAAAGTATCCGTCGGCGTCCACCGCTGCTTGGGCAACCAGCGACCCATTCTGAAACAAGTACACGTCGTTGCCGACCATGTTGAATCGCGGCTCAGGCGATTCCCATTCCAATGGAACCACGCGACCAATCAGCTGCCCCTCGTCCGTCAAGTGAACATGATTCGGGCCCCCCACCACCGGCAGATCATTGTCGCGCGGTCGGGGCACAAACGTGTATTGTCGGAACTCGTAATCGGCATTGAGCACCTGGCGTACTGGATCGGAACCGTCGCCAATCGCCACGATATCGATTTGCGTCTCATTGGCGGCTGGAACCTGGTCGGGATCGTCATCAACGTAGATCCCGAATGTGGCCATCGCTGTGTCTGAGGAAGCGATAAATGTGTAGGCACCCGGCTGCAATCCGTCGATGCGGAAATCCCCATTCCAATCGGTATTGGACGTGGCCAACGCTTCGCCGCGTCGATTGATGGTAACCTTCACACCGACGGCGGCCACCGTGGCGTTAGTGGCACTATCCACGACTGCGATGCGTCCATTGACCCCTCCCGCTTCGTCCAGCTGAACCACGTGCGAGTGGCGTTCGCTGGAGGTGATCACTCCCGCCGTGTTGGATGCAACGGGCGCTACCTCTTCGAGATCCTGGTTGATTTCGTTGGCCGCGACCTGATTGAGAGCAGACGGTTGTTGCAGGTTTTGCGCCGACACAACGGCAGTCGCCACGATCGGCAACGCGCAAACCGAAATGGCCAATTTCAGCGTTCTCAGAATTTCGTTCATGTTGCAACTCAAGTGGGAATGATAGGGAGAAGAATGAGGCCACGAATTCTACAAATGCCTGCAAGCATTGCAATTGCAACTTCGTGGCAGCAAGGCTGTTCCACACCTCTAGGGGAGTTTCATTCTCATCGTACCGGCCGAAAACGTCAACTTTTTTCGCCATTTATTGGCCGTTTTTGCCAAATCCGAAAGCATGCCGACATTCCGGATATTCCGGTAAATCCGACTTTGCGACCCGTTGGTGCGGCGGGTTTCACCCTTTGGGCGCAATGCGTTTTGAAATCATTCCGTATTCGGGACTGCTGGCAGAACCGTATCGCGATTTTGGGATCCGCCCGGCGCGAAAGGCCAATCGCCCCGCCTGCGCGGCATATTTCATCGCACGGGCCATGTTTGCCGGATCGTCGGCGCGGGCCACCGCCGTATTTAGCAGCACCGCATCCACGCCGATTTCAAATGCCTGAACGACGTCGCTGGGAGTACCCAGGCCGGCGTCAACCACCACGGGAAAACTCGCGTCATCGGCTTTGAGAAGTTCGAGGATGATGCTGAGATTCAGCGGGTTGGCCAGTCCCTGTCCGGATCCGATCGGGCTGCCGGCCGGCATCACCGCCACCGCGCCGGCCTGTTTGAGCCGCAGTGCCGTCACTGGATCGTCGTTGGTGTAGCACAACACTTCGAATCCCTCGTCGACCAACCGTTCGGTAGCGCGAAGCGTTTCCATTGGATCGGGCAGCAACGTTCGGCTGTCGCCCAGCACTTCCAATTTGACCCAGTTAGCGCCTGGATTGTCCAAGCCGCGCAAAATCTCGCGCCCCATTTTGGCCACGCGAACTGCCGTTGCCGCGTCATAACAACCGGCGGTATTGGGCAACAGAATAAATTGGCGCGGATCGAGAAAGTCCAAAATGTTGCGGCCATCGCTGTCATGTAGCCGTTCGCGGCGGACGGCAACCGTGACACACTGGGTCTGCGAGCATCCCAGCGCCTGCTGCATTATTTCGAACGAATCAAACCGCCCGCTGCCCATGATCAGGCGGCTGCTCAAAACATGCGAACCGATCCGCAACGGGTCGGTGGTTTCGGTGCCAAATTCAATTGATTCAGTAGTTGCCAATTTTGATTCGCCTCGCGGGTTTGATTAGCCCCCTCCAGCCAGTGATACGATTTCCAGCTGGTCGTCGGCCTCGAGCGATTGGATGCCGTATTTTTCCCGAGGCACGATCTCCAGATTCAATTCCACAGCCGATGCTTCCGCCGGAATATTCAGTTGCTGTAACACGTCGGTAACCGTCGCTCCCCGGTCGAGCTGGATTGGTTGTCCGTTGACGCGAACTTCGATGCTGGCTGCGCGGGGCGGGCTGCTCATGACACGCTGCTTTCGGCCATTTCCCGCGCGTGATAACTGCTTCGGACAAACGGCCCGCTGGCCACCTGCTTGAATCCCAGCGAGCTGGCATGCTGGCCCAGCTGGTCAAATTCCTGTGGTGGCACGAAACGCACCACCGGCAAATACCGATCGGTGGCAGGTTGCAGGTACTGCCCCAGCGTGAGGAAATCGCAATCCACGTCGCGCAAATCCGCCATCACGTCGAGGAGTTCTTGCGGCGATTCACCCAACCCCAACATCATCCCGCTTTTGGTTTTGATGCCGGGATCGAGCTGCTTGACGCGGCGCAATAAATTCAGCGTCCAGCGATAATCCGATTTGGGACCCCGCACTCGACGGTACAGCCGGGGAACGGTCTCGGTGTTGTGGTTGAACACGTCGGGAGCCGCCGCGATTACATCATCCAACGCCGCTTTGTTTTGAATGAAATCCGGAGTCAGCACTTCAATCGTGGCTGGTGTTCGGCGGCGAATCGCTTGGATGCACTGCACGTAGTGCTCGGCACCGCCGTCGTCCAAGTCGTCGCGGGTGACGGAGGTGATCACCACATGCTTCAAACCCAATCGCACTGTGGCTTCCGCCAGCCGTTCCGGTTCGTCGGCCTCCAATGGCTCGGGCCGCCCGCGGTTGACGGCACAAAACCCACAGGGCCGCGTGCAAACGTTGCCGAGAATCATGAATGTGGCGGTCTTTTGCGAATAGCATTCCATGCGATTGGGGCATTTGGCGTTGTCGCAGACCGTCTCTAGGTTTAGCTCGTCCAGCAAATTAGCGGTGAAGTGATTGGCATTGCCCTTGGGTACCTGCCGTTTCAACCAGCGGGGAAGGCGCCGTTGCATTGAAAGCGGGTTTAGCTGCACGAGCGGCAATGGAACAGCCGTGGCAGATTGTCGGTCGATGGAATCGGGCATGGGTATCTTGGCTAGGTGTGGTCGACTCAACTCATCTTATCAGCTTATCAGCGGATTGGGACGAAAAACAAGGCAAAGCGACCGGGCCAAGACTGCATCGATCCGTTGATTTGCAGTCGCCAGCGTTGCAAATCCGCCAAGTCGACTATAGTTTCGTGGCCATGGCCAAAAAACCGTCGTCCAAAAAACAAACCGCCCAATCTGGCTCGGGTAAAAAAGCCAAAGGCAAATCCCAACCGCCGGAGGGCGGTCGAACCATCTCCGAAAACCGCAAGGCCCGCCACCGTTTCGAGATTCTGGAAAAGCTCGAATGCGGGATCATGTTGATGGGCAGCGAGGTCAAGAGCCTTCGCGACGGCAAAATATCGCTGGATGAAGCGTACGTGCGGGTACAGGACGGTGAATTGTGGCTGATCGGGGCCGACATTCCCGAATTCCGGCAGGCCAATATTTGGAATCACGCGCCGAAACGACCCCGCAAGTTGTTGGTACAGGCCGGGCAACTTCAAAAGCTCACTTCGCGGGCACACGAAAAAGGTCTGACGCTGGTACCGCTCCGCGTTTATTTCAATGCGCGCGGTTTAGTCAAAGTCCTGGTGGGCGTGGCCCGCGGCAAGAAGTTACACGACAAGCGGCAGGCCATGAAAAATGCTGAAGTCCGCCGCCAAATCGATCGGGCCATGCGCGGCCAGCGGCGGCCGGGCCGATCGTGAACTTTGACCACACCGCGTGCGTATTCTAGAGCACGGTAGACCCGGCCGGCGGATGCAGCCGATGACGATGTCCTAAATCCATTAACCCGTCGCGAAATCGGCATCGCCGAAGCCGGCCGGCATTCGGGCTGCACTTGTTTCCCGGCAGCCTCACAAGTTAGGCTTGTGCGCACGGCGCAATAGCGCCCTCAACCAGCAAACCGCTTCACCGTTGGCTCGTTTGGTCATCGATTCATGTTGTTGATTGAAAACGTCATAAAGAATTACCGGCAACCCAACGGCGAAGTGCTGCCGATTTTGGATGTTCCACATTACTCGGTGAAGCGGGGCGAACAGGCGGTGTTGATCGGCCCTAGTGGCTGTGGCAAAACAACGTTGCTGCACATCATCGCCGGCATCACTCAACCCACGTCCGGTCGTGTGGTCTTGGATGACGTGGAAATTACCAAGTATGGAGAATCGGCCCGCGACCGGATCCGCGCGGACAAACTCGGCTATGTGTTTCAGACATTTAATCTGCTGCCTGGCTTCTCGGCGATGGAAAACGTCATGTTGGGCATGACGTTTGCCCGCGGCAAACGCGACGCCTCCCGCGCCAAGGCGCTGCTCGACCGGGTCGGGCTGAGCCACCGCGCGGGGCACAAACCCCGCAGCATGTCCGTGGGGGAACAGCAGCGGGTAGCGGTCGCCCGAGCCTTGGCCAATCGGCCAGCGCTGTTACTGGCCGACGAGCCGACAGCCAATGTCGATCCCCAGCACCAACAGCAAATCGTCGACCTGATCCGCGCCAATTGCGAAGAAGAAAACGTCGCCTTGGTAATGGTCACGCACGCCATGGAGGTGGCGAGCCAGTTTCAGCGCGTGGACAAACTCGTCGAGATCAATCGCGTGGCGGGCGAAGCCCTGTCCGTACCCCATGCGCCGCACTAAAGGCACTCACCAATGCAACCCAATGAAATGCACCGTCGCGAAATGCCCGCATCCAACGGCGCTGTGATAGTTAATCCGTTCGGCAACCCATCCAACCGGTTAACCTGATGAACGTTTTGAAAATTGCCATCCGAAGCATTCAACACCGCAGCCTCGGTTCGCTGCTGACGATGTTTTCCATGGCGCTGGGTGTGATGCTGGTGGTGGGCGTGCTCACCATGTACGGCGTCGTGTCGCAATCTTTCAAAAGCAATACCAATTTCCCATACGACATCATCGTTGGCGCATCGGGCAGCAGCATGCAAGTCACGATGAATACGGTTTACTACTTGAGTTCGCCCGTCGAGAACATACCGTATGAATACTATCTGGCGTTTTGTGACAAGGAGACGCGGGCCCGCGAATTGAAAAACTCGATCAGTTACCACGCAATGCAGTCGCGGCAAACGGGCGAACAATTTGCAATGCAGCTGGCGGGGCAAACGGTACCGGGATGCGGATGGCTGCAACTGGCCACGGAATCGTCCCAGGCCATATCGCGACAATTGCATCTAGCGCGAATGGGCGTCGGCGGTTCCGGCAAACTGGAATACCTGATCGAGATGGCCGTGCCGGTAAACCTGGGAGATTATCTGGGTCGGTTTCGTGTGGTGGGCACCAAACCAGCGTTCTTCGAGAAAATCGTGCTCGATATCGACACGCAAAAGAAGCTGACGTTCTCGGCAGGGCGCGCCTTCGTGGAATACTCCGATGAATACGGTTATTTCGAAGCCGTGTTGGGCGCCAACGTCGCGCGCGAATTGCAACTGAGCGTGGGCGACGTAATCAACCCGATTCACGGCGACCCCAATTCCTCCGGCGCGCATACCCACGAGCAGGGATTCACCATTGTGGGCATCCTGGATCGCACCGGCACGCCGCATGACCGGGCGGCGTTTGTGAATATGGAAGGGTTCTTCTTGATGGAAGATCACGCCAAGGAAGTGGATGAGTCCAGCATCATCGGGGGCGAGTCCCCACCGTGGCCCGCCCAGTTACATCCGGTGTCCTGGTCGCCAGAACCGTGGCAAGCCGCGCCCGAAGAACCACTGCCCGATGCCCGATTGTTTCGGGTCGCGCTGCCGATTGAACAACGCGAAGTGACCGCGATCCTGGTTCGCTCGTTCGTGCCTCCTGATGATGAGGAAGACGACGACTTTGCCAGTCTCGGCGGCAGCTTTGTACTGTCCAGTGCCATCAACGAGGGATTTCTGGAGTCGGAATTGGATTGGTCCGAGTTTCGACCGGCGCAGGCCAAGACGGAGGCGCAAGCTGTCAGTCCCGTGATGGAAGTCACCACGTTGTTTGACAATTTCGTGAATCCGATCCGCTGGGTGCTGTTGGTGCTGACGATCATGATCTGTGTGGTATCGGGTATCAGCATTTTGGTGGGTATTTACAACTCGATGTCGCAGCGCCGTCACGAAATCGCCGTGATGCGCGCCTTGGGGGCCAGTCGTTCCAAAGTGATGTCGATCATCTTGCTGGAAGCGATTGCGCTTGCCCTGGCGGGCGGGCTGATTGGCTGGGTGGCAGGTCATTTTTTGAACGTGGCGGCCAGCCCTTTTATCGAAGCCCAGACGGGGATTGCATTGGGCTTTTGGGATTTCGCGCCACCGATCCCGGTTCTCGGTTTTTTGGGTATTTCCCTGCCGGGCACCGATGACCTAGAATGGTTGCAGATTTCACCCGAATTGTTGCTGATTCCTGGACTTATCGTGCTGGCAATCCTGGTTGGGATTTACCCGGCCATTTCCGCGTACCGTACGGATGTGGCGGAAAGTCTAGGTACCTGACCCGCCGACCCGATTGATTTGACGATGCGCCGGCGGTATCGGGCGCTTACGTGTTGTGATCACCGTATCCGGTATGAAAAAGGGCTTCTCATGTCTGCCTTGCATCCCTGGCGCCAAGCTGTGTTGGCGTTGAGCCGATTCCCGCGGACCACCCTGCGCCGAACCCCATTCGGTTGGCCGGCCGCCGTGGCGTTGATCGTCGGCCTGGCATGGACCAGTTCGTTGTCCGCCATGTTCTGCCCGTTTTGCAGCGCTGTGGCGCGGACGTTTTCCGAGCAAATCGACTCCTCCGACGTCGTCGTGATCGCCTCGTTGGTCGAGCCGCCCTCCGCACCGGACGAAACCACGTTGCCGCGGGGAAAATTTCGGGCCGTCGATGCGCTTAAGGGCTCCGAAGTGATGGATGCCGGGGACGAGTTCATGGCGATTGTCGTCGGCCGCAATCACGCGGTGGGTGACCAATTCCTGTTGATGGGCAACGGGTTCGACGAGGTCAACTGGACCACGCCGATGAAAGCCTCCCAGCGCGTCGTGGATTATTTGAAAGCGCTTGATACGTTGCCCGAGCAGGGCGCCGATCGATTGGCATTTTTCGCCGAGCATTTTGAGGATGAAGAATCCGTGTTGGCCTACGACGCGTACGACGAGTTCGCTCGGGCGCCGTACGAAGACGTCAAACAGCTGCGCGACCGGTTGGACCGCGACAAATTGATCGGATGGATCGAGGATCCGGATGTCATGAAAAGCCGCAAGCGATTGTATTACACGCTGTTGGGCGTGTGTGGCACCGAAAAGGATGTCGATTTGCTGGCGGAAATCCTGCGCTCCGGCGACCGCGAACGCCAAGCCGGTTTGGACGCGCTGATCGCCTGTTATTTGACGCTGCAAGGCGACAAAGGGCTGCCGCTGATCGAAGAATTGTTTTTGCGCAACCCCAAGGCCGAATACATCGATGTGTTTTCGGCGATTCAAGCGTTGAGATTCCATGGAACCGAAGCGGACAAGGTATCCACGGACCGCATCGTCCGAGCGCTGCGACACGTGCTGGACCGGCCCGATATGGCCGACATGGTGATTCCTGATTTGGCCCGCTGGAAAGATTGGGAGGTGATGGAGCGACTGGTCACGATGTTCCGTGAAGCCAACACGGATGAAACCAACTGGGTTCGCACGCCGATCATCTCCTACCTGCAAGCTTGTCCCAAACCGGCAGCCAAACAGTACATTGACGAACTGCGCGAAATCGATCCTGCCGCCGTCAAGCGAGCCGAGATGCTGGCCGATCTGACTTGGGACGACGAAGAGGACGAAGACGACATGGGTGAAGAGGAAACGGAAGAAGCCAAGGCGAAAAAAGCTGATCGCAAGAAAAAAGACTCGGATTCCGACACCGAAAATGCCGGCGACACAGAAGGCGGACCGCAAACAGACGACGCGCGCGACGCGGATATGACGCTCGCCGATGGGCCGTCCCAGCTTGCGAACGTTCAATCCGTAGCGACGGCCGCGCAGGGCATGCCGTTCAGCTACCGGCGAAGCGAATGCATCGCGGAGCAAATTACCGAAGTCGACGCCCAAACCTCGCCCCGTTACGTGACCGCCGTTGGCGCGACCGCCGCGACGAACTCAAACAAACGCCGGTACGTATCCACCGATAGAGAATTGGAGGGGAACGACCAGAATGCCGATAGCGGCCCGGCGGCCGCTCCAATGGTGATCTCTTCGACGACCGTACCGCTGGCGTCCACCGGTAACCAGGCGGCGGTGGCGTCGCTGTTGTTGCTGATACTGGGCGGGGCCTGCGTCGGGTTGTTTGTTTTGCTGTGGTCGGTGCTAAACGGATGGTTTGAACGGTTGATTTTTTGAGATCGCATCCGGTGGCGGCCGACCATCTACATTGCCAAACACTTTGCCGCCGTTGGCGGCACTCAATTCAATTCAGGTTGACTGATGGACAAATACGTTGACCAGCCCGAACTGGAAACCCAATACCGCAGTGTCAGCAAATCGGCGATCACTTGCCTGGTGCTGGCTGTGTTATCGCTGGGATTTTTGGTTTCCACCGTTCTGGTTGTGCTGCCGCTGATGGGCGTCAGTTTTGGGCTGATGGCATTATCGGGCATTCGCCGACATCCCGACGAAATCATGGGCCGCACGCCAGCTCGGATTGGATTGGCTTTGTCGGCCATCTTGCTGGTGGCTGGTACGTCATTGCATGTTTACGAATACATGACGGAAGTACCCGAAGGGTATGAGCGAATTTCGTTTCGCATGTTGAAAGATGACAAGCGGACCGCGCTGCCCTTTTCTGAGAAGGCCTTGGAGCTGGATGGTAAAAAAGTCTTTCTCAAGGGTTATGTGCGACCGGGTACCCGCCGCCAGAATTTGAAAGAATTCATTTTGGTGGGCGATTTTGGCAGCTGTTGTTTTGGGGGCAGCCCCAAGATCACCGATGTGGTGGGGATTTCATTGCCAGGTAACGACCGGGTGAATTACAGTTTGCGGGTGCGTAAAATTGCCGGTGTGTTTCGATTGAACCAGCAATCGGCGCCTACTTCTGAGAAGGATGTGCCTCGCGTCTTTTATCAAATTAATGCAGATATGATTAAATGAGCTCATCGCTACGACCATTCCAGGGGTTGCTGATTTGCCTTTTCGCCTTGGCCTGGGCAGGACTGCCGGCCACGGCACTGGGCCAGAACGGGTCGGACGCCGAAATCGTGGATTTGACGTTTGACGACATCAAATTTGAGATGGACAAGGAAGTTGAGTTTGAGCGAGAGTTTTTGACCGAGCGAATTCACGAATTGGACGGCCGCTGGATCCGGATTCGCGGCTACATTCTGCCGAGTTTCAAGCAATCGGAGATCAGCAAATTCATCCTCGTTCGCGATAACCAGGAATGTTGTTTCGGTCCCGGCGCGGCGCTGTGTGATTGCATTCTGGTCAGCCTGGAAAAGGGCCGCCAGATCGAATACACCGTGCGACCCGTCACGGTCGAGGGCAAGTTTTACGTGAAAGAATGGAAAACCGGCGGCAAAGTGCTGGCCGTGTTTCGCATGAAAAATGCCCAGCTTCGTTAGCTCGCGCGGCTGGCGAACGCCGCCACCTGCGGCGGCCGACCGCTGCCAAGTCCTGTTCAGCCGCATCGGCTGATGGTTACAATTTGTCGTTTAACCGATGGATTGTGGGGGCTTGCCGCAACGCCAAGCCTCTCGTGCGGAACAGGATTGGATGGTTAATGGCATATCAATTTGTTGGTCATGGCGATTAAAGACTGGCTGAGCTTCCGGGTTTTTAACACGGTCCACCGAAACAATCTCGTCTACAACACGTGCTGGGAAGATCCCCGACTGGATCGGATTGCGCTGGAATTTGGACCCGACGATGATGTGCTGGTGATCACATCGGCCGGGTGCAACGCGCTGGATTACGTGTTGACCGGTCCGCGGCATGTGTACGCCGTCGACATGAACCCGCGACAAAACGCCTTGCTGGAACTGAAAAAAGCGGCGATTAAAGAACTTGAGTTCGAACCGTTTTTTCAGTTATTTGGTGAAGGTTACCTGGCCGGCGCGCGGGCGGTCTACGAGCGCGTTTTGCGACGCAACTTGTCCGGTTGGTCGCAGGCATTCTGGGACAAACGGATCAAGTGGTTTGAGAATCGACGGCGGTCGTTTTATTTTCGGGGCACCTCCGGCACATTTGCCCGGCTGATGAAAATCTACACGGACCGGGTGATCAAGGTTCGCCCGCAGATCGAGGCGATGCTCAATGCCGATTCCCTGGAAGAACAGCGGTCGATTTATTACAGCGGTCTGTACCACAAGTTCTGGACGAACCTGGTCAAGTTCACGATGAACCGCGACACCACGCTTTCGATGCTGGGCGTGCCCAAGGCACAGCGCAAGCAAATCGAAGAACATTATCCCGGCGGGTTGGTCAAATACGTGCAAAATTGCGTCGAAGGCGTGTTCGTGCGCCTGCCGATGAAGGATAATTATTTTTGGCGGGTGTACATCAACGGGTCTTACACCAGGGATTGTTGCCCGGAGTATTTGAAACAACCGCAGTTCCAGCTGCTCAAAGACGGATTGATGGACCGTGTCACGACGCACACCGATTCCGTGCAAGGGTTTCTCGAGAAATTTGACGGGCGCATTTCGCGATTCGTGTTGTTGGATCACATGGACTGGCTGTCCGACCATTTTTTCCCGTTTCTGGAAGCGGAGTGGCAGGCGATCGTCGACCGGGCCGCTCCGGGCGCGCGGATCATCTGGCGGAGCGGTGGATTACAGACCGATTTCGTCGACCAGGTACAGGTGCAAACGAACGGCAAACTGTCGCGGGTTTGCGACCTGTTGAACTACAATACCGAATTGGCCGAGGAACTGCACGACAAGGACCGCGTGCACACGTACGCCAGTTTTTATATCGCCGAACTGTCGGCTTGATGCACCGCACACACTCGGGGGCCGCCCGGCGATGGGACTGAAACAGGATTTGCGCGTGCTGTACCACATGGTCTTTACGCGCGGCCGCGGCGACACGCATGCAGCGCGGCTGGAAAATTTCTACGGCGCTCAGGCAAAGGATTATGACGATTTTCGCAAACGGTTGTTGACCGGACGCGAAGCGATGTACGCGGCGGTGCCCGTTCCGGGCAACGGCGTGTGGGTCGATATGGGTGGCGGCACCGGCTGGAACATCGAAAATCTTGCTGATTCGATCGATCAAATCCGGCAAATCTACGTCGTGGACCTGGCACCTTCCTTGTTGCAAATCGCCGCCGACCGTTTTGCCAAACGCGGTTGGAGCAATGTGACCACGGTGCAGGCCGACGCCACTCAATATCAACCGCCGGACGAACCGGCCGACGTGGTCACCTTTTCGTATTCGCTGACCATGATCCCGGATTGGTTCTCCGCCATTGACAATGCCCTGCGGATGTTAAAACCGGGTGGCATCATCGGCGTGGTCGATTTTTATGTTTCGCGAAAATTTCCCGCCGAGGGCATGAAGCGGCACAGCTGGTTCACGCGCACGTTTTGGCCAACCTGGTTCGCCACTGACAACGTGTTTCCCTCCTCCGAGCACTTGCCGTATTTGCAGCAGCGGTTTGAAACTCAATCGTTGCGGGAGGAGCGGTGCAAGATTCCTTACATCCCGCTGATCCGCATGCCTTATTATACTTTTGTGGGACGCAAACCAATGGCGTGACGCCGCAAGTGGCCAGCGCCGGGAGCCAGATGATGTCGGTTCATCTTTCCGAACTTGCCAGGCAAGTCCGCCAAGGCACGATTGGCTTGTTGCGAGACGCCCCGCTGGCTTGGTTGACATGGGCGCCGGCCGGCACCTCCAATCACCTGCTGTGGCACGCCGGGCACGCGGTGTGGTTGCAAGATTGTCTGTGCATCGAGCCCCTTACCGGCGCGTCGGAACTGGCCGACGGCTGGGCCAGCCAATTTGGCATGAATTGCGATCCGGTGGCCGCACAGAAATCCTGGCCGGCTCGCGAACTACTGCTCGGCAGCCTGTCGTCGCAACTGGAGCGGATGCTGCAATTGTTCGACGATCAGGCGCCGCGGTTGCAAACGATCGGTGCCGATCGCGGCGGCCGCTGGGATCTAACGCGCGGCGTGATACACGGATTGCATGACGAAGCCCGGCACCAGGGCGAGATGTACTTGTTGCTGAAATTGCGGGCCGCCGCCGCGAGATGAATCAGCAGATAGCCAGTTTGTCGTTTGAAACTTGGCAAAATATTTGATTTGCCAATTTCCAACGAGTAAAGTGCAGGCTGTTGTTTACGGATTTGTTTCACAGGTATCCGGTATGAAGACAGGTGTGATTCATGGCAGTTAAACCGATTCCCGATGGTTGCAATTCGATCAGTGCTTACCTGGTAGTCAAAGATGCCCGCGAGGCGATGGAATTTTACGCCAAGGCGTTTGGCGGCACGCACGCGGCGTGCATGACCGCGCCCGACGGCAGCGTGATGCACGGCGAAGTTCGCATTGGCAACTCCACCGTCATGCTCAGCCAGGAAAACCCGCAGTGGGACATGAAATCGGCCGAAGCGCTCGGTGGTTCTCCGGCGTCGCTTCACTTGTACGTGGACAATGCGGACGCGGCGTTTCAGCAAGCGATCGACGCCGGTTGCACAGAAGTGTTCCCGTGTTCCGATATGTTCTGGGGTGATCGCTACGGCAAAGTGGCCGATCCGTTCGGATTCCAATGGGGCATCGCCACCCACGTCGAAGATGTGGACGAAGCGGAAATGCAGCGTCGCAGCGAAGCGTGGTTCGCGCAAATGGCTGAAGGGGGCCAATGCGAAGGCGCCTCCGCCCAGGCGACTGCGGAATAAATGCCGACGAGAATGACAGGATGTGGTGCCTGATCAGGGACGATGGTTTTGTTAACCATCGCGCCATTCAGTGTTCGCCCGCGACGATCGAGTCATTCGTCGGCCTGGTGTTCGGGAAAATCCGCTTCGTAACGCTTCACCAGCGCCGGTACATCGTTGGGCACCAGGTAGATTTTGCCCCGGACTTTTTTCGTTTCGCCCGGCGCTAGACCGCCGATACGGAAGTCGCTGTGGATGCAGGTAATCACGCCTTGAAACAGTTCCTGGTACGGATGCCAGGCGGTGGCCAGGATTGTTTTCTCGTCGGCTGAATAGCAGCCGATCAGTCCGTTGCTGGGGACCAGTTGGCTGATGGGCCGCGGGTTGAGGTCGTCGCGGTCGATATGCCGCGGCGCCCACACTTGGCCGGGCGTGTAGCGAGCTTCGGTGGCCCACCTTTCCAGCGGCAGCCGCTGCAGTTTGCCACCCATGAATACAAAGCACTTGTCCAGGTATGTCTGCTGATCGCGACCGGTGAATTTGGCCACCTGCACGCACGGCTGTGCCCAATGAGCCTGCGACGGTTGACTGGTGGGGTTGTGAAGCGAAAGCTGAAAATCAATTTCATCGTGGCCGGCCGTGATCACGTGGTCCACTGTCACTCCATCGTTGAGCGTGCATTTGAGCTTCAGCTCCCGCCCATCGTCACTGGTTGAGACGTGCTGCGTTTTGTGGCCAATCGTCGTTTCGCGCCAGTCGCGATCACTGGAGTTTGGACGGCAATAGGCCTCGATGTAATAGATGCGCAGCGGGCCATTCGGGATTTGGGGGCCGGCAACTTCCAGGAAATTGTTTTTCCGTGATAGATGCAGTGAATCTTGTCCGGCAGCCGACGGCACAAGCAATAACAGCATCAGCAGTGCCTGGCACTTCAAAATGTGATCCTCCCGTCAGGGTCACTGGCCATCGATGGGCAACCCACTTGGAACCGATTGCGGAATGGCATCCAGCAGCCGCTGATGCAAATCCGGAGCGGTCAGCGAATGCAAAAATTCTACCAGATGGCTCACTTCCGTTTGGCTTAGCGGCTGTGGCAACAAAGGCAGGTCGAGCGACCCGATGATGGCCAATTGCGTTGTGCGATCCCGCAGGACGGTGCCATGCAGTTCCGTTTGTGACAACTGTTGTTTCGGTTGATAACTCAACAGATGAACCACGGGACTTCGATGGTGACGGATCACATCGCCCAGGTCGCTGCCATAGGCACCGTTATGCATCCACGGGCCGGTTTCCGCCACGTTTCGCAAGGGCGGCGTGCGGAACGCAAACATATCCCGGGGATCGGAGTTCACGAGAAACCGACCGAGATCCAACGGTTTGAAACTTCCTTTGCCGGGCCCCAGTTGAGGAGTGCCGATGTTGTGGTGTTGCTGGTCGGTCATCAACGTCCCGCTGTGACATTGAACGCAACCCGCTTTGCCGTAAAACAAGATGCCGCCTTGTTTTTGCGTTGTGGTGAGGGCCACATCATCACCGTCCAAGTACTGATCAAACGGACTGTCTAACGTTGTGAAATATTTAGTTTCAAATGCGGCGATCGCGTTTGCGGCATCGGCAAACGTCAACTCGTCCAGAGGGCGATTGGGAAAAGCCCTGGCGAACAAACGCCGATAACCGTCAATGGCCATTAACCGCTGCATAAGCGCCGACCAAATTCCGTGCAAATCGGCATCGTCAAATTCACCTAGCTCGTTCGGATTGCCGAACACATCGAGATCGCCCTGATGACCGCGCATTTCGTCGCGAGAATTCACCGGAAACATGGCCTGCACGCTCAGCACCGATTCCAGGCCGGGCAGCAAATCGGCGCCGGCCGGTGAAATAAACGTGCCATTCCGCCGCTGGGCAACGCGACTGTCCCAAAACTGGCTGGTCCAGTGAACGCTGGCTCGATTGAACATTTCGGTGGCGTTTCTGGGAATGAATTCGCGGTCTTCTCCCTTGATCCGCTGGGGTCCGATGGCGCCGGGATTTTGCGGACCCACGCCGACCGACAGAGCAAGCGCGTCGCCGCTGGCCAACTTGGGATGGTGACATGTCGCGCACGATGTATCGCGGTTGCCGCTGAGTTCCCGATCAAAAAACAGGGCCTTGCCGAGCCTGACCTTGATGGATGAATGGGTTACCGGCGTGTCAATCCGCTGAACGCCATGTTCGTTGAGCAGCGCTCGCAACGCTTGATCTAAATTAACCGTTTGATTCGCGGCTGAAGTTTGCCCGTGCAGACATTCGCCGCAGATGGCACACCACCAAAGCCAAAGGATCGCGCCACCGAAGACGCCTACTCGTAAAATTCGCTTGGGAGCGAAGGCAATTGTTGACGAAGCTTGCTGACGACTCATGAACAATGTTCCGATAATAGTATCCGATGATATTCGGTGAGAGGCGGGCGCCCGGAGACGGCCCAAAAGATTTTAGGCGATTATGCTCGGGAGGTGGCGATAGTTCAATAGTCGGCGCGTTAATTGAAACCGGGCGATAACTGAAAAACGCTCGCCGGTGAGTTTGTTATCACGGAACATTTTTCACCGTGAGGTGTTAAATGCAAGCACAATCGCACGCCATCACCGCAGTTTGGGGAGGATGTCGTTGAGAGCGGTGACAAACACGTCGATTTCATCGGCGGTGTTGTAGATGTAGAAACTGGCGCGGCAGCTGGCCGCGATCCCCAAGTGCTCGTGCAGCGGCATCGTGCAGTGATGACCGGCCCGCACCGCCACGCCGCGCAAATCCACCAACACGGAAATATCTTGCGCCGAAACGCCGTCCACCACAAAGCTCACGATGCCGCAAGTGTGCTCCGCGGAGGGCCCGAGAATCCGCAGGCCTTCGATTTCGCGCAACTGCAGCTGGGCGTGCGCGGCCAGTTGCCGCTCGTGACGCGCGATCGACTCCAGCCCGATTGCGGACAAATAATCAATCGCGGCCGCCAGTCCCACGGCCTCGGCAATCGGCGGCGTGCCCGCTTCGAATTTGGCGGGTAAATCGCCCGGTGTGAATCCGTCGACGGTGACGGTTTTGATCATGCTGCCCCCGCCCAAAAACGGCGGCATCGTCTCCAGCCAATCCTGTCGACCGTACAACACACCGATGCCAGAGGGGCCCAGCATCTTGTGCCCGCTAAAAGCCACGAAATCCGCGTTCCATTCCTGCACGTCGATCGGTTCGTGCGGCGCGTGCTGGGCGGCGTCCACAACAACGACCGCACCGGCGGCGTGCCCCAACTCGGTAATCGGCTTCAACGGGTTAATGGTACCCAGCGTATTGGAAATGCCGGCGATCCCCACGACCTTGGTGCGGTCACTCAATTGGCGTTCAAAATCGTCAAGATCCAACCGTCCATCCGACGTGATCGCGGCAAACCGAACACGGGCACCGGTGCGCTCGGCTAATTGATGCCACGGAATAATGTTCGAATGGTGTTCCATCATCGTCAGTAGTATTTCGTCGCCTGCCGAGACGTTCGCGTCTCCCCAGCTACGGGCTACCGTATTAATGGCTGCCGTGGCATTGGACGTAAAAACAATTTCGTTAGTCCATTGAGCGTTAATGAAATTTTGAACGCTCAGCCGCGCCTGCTCGTATTGGTGCGACGCCTGTTCGCTGAGCCAATGCGTGCCGCGATGCACATTGGCATACGCGTGCTCGTAAAACGCCGTCATGGCTTCGACCACCTGCCGCGGCCGCTGTGACGACGATGCGTTGTCAAAATAGATCAGCGGTCGATCACGGTGAATCGTCTGCGCGAGGATAGGAAAGTCTTCGCGGACGGCTTGCGGGTTGAGCGAAATGGATTTGATATCAGTCATGGGTGTAGCCTGGAGGCTGCAGACGGGTGGAGTCTTCATGTCCGATCTAAGACTTCCGATCTGAACGATCAGATTTCAGAATTGACCAGATTTCAGAATTGACTCCACCGCTGGCCGCTGGTTTCATCCTAACCTTTTGCCATCCGGGGTGAAGGGATTGCCGGGCGGATTTATCGCCCCCGCCAATCCAATCCGGACAGCGAGGCCAGGGCCAATTGTAGGGCATGCGTGCCCAGTTGGCCGTGTCCCTGCGCCGCGACGGCTTCGTACAACTGTTTCGCCAACGCCAGTCCGGGCAGGGCCAGTCCCATTCGGTTGGCTTCGTCCAAGGCGATCCCCATGTCCTTGATGAAATGGTCGACGAAGAAACCGGGATCAAAGTTGTCGTCGATGATCCGCGTTCCCAGGTTGGACAACGACCAGCTGCCAGCGGCACCCGAGCTGACGGATTGCATTACCAATTCCAGATTCAACCCGGCGCGCCAGGCGTACAACAGCGCTTCGCAGACGCCAATCATGTTGGTAGCGATCAACGTTTGGTTGACCATCTTGGTATGCTGCCCCGAGCCGGCGGGCCCTTGGTGCACGAACGTCTTGCCAAGGGTCGACCACAGCGGCTGCAGCGCCTCAACCACTTCCTCTGCGCCTCCGATCATGATCGATAGGCTGGCGTTTCGCGCACCGACGTCGCCGCCGGATACGGGGGCATCGACCGCGTGAACGCCGCGCACCGCGGCCTGCCGATGAATCTCCACCGCCAATGACGGTTGGCTGGTCGTCATGTCGACGAGCACATTGCCGTTGCGGAGGCCCGACAGCACGCCGCGATCGCCAAGGATCACGTCGCGCACGTCGCGGGGATAGCCGACCATGGTAAACACCACATCGCTGTTTTCCGCAACCTCTTCGGGAGTGCCAGCCCACCGGGCGCCTTGATCCAGCAGTGTGGCGGCTTTGGATTGGGTGCGACTGAAAACCGTCGCTGCATAGCCGGCGTGCATCAAGTGGCCGCACATGGGCAACCCCATCACACCGCACCCGATCCAGCCAATCCGTGTTTGCGACGGATCAACGCGTTGCATCGTCATGCTGTGGGCCTCAGGTGCTAAAGGGACCGGCTCGGCAACGTACAGACTAACCAACGGCGATTGGCGATCGTCGCGGAGCGCGCGGCGGCGGTTGTTCCAGAGGAATGCCGGTGCGGCCTACGATTAAATTTCTGGTCGCTTGAGGACTTCGCTGATGAGAACTGCCTGGCGGATGCTGGTTGGAGTGCGGAGCATTTGCATCAGATCCGATGCCAATTGCGCGAATTGTTTTTCGGTGACGGCGGTAGTTTCGCTTTGTGCCGACCGGCGTTTGTCGATTTGCAGGTGGCCGACGTCGTGGTCAAACTTCTTTTGCAGCCGAGCTTCCAGTTTGTCGTCGGCCAAGCCGACTGTGTGTCCCAGCTTTTGGGCGTGTTGCGCGATGTCCGACGTATCGATGTGAGACTGGACATGGTCGCGGACTGATTGTTGTCGCAGATTGTGATCCTGCTCGTCCCCGATAGCGTAGACGTCGTCTTCGCTAGCGGGAGTGATCGGTGGTCGACGCTGGACGGGAGGCGCCGGCTGGGGGGCGGGCGGGCGTTGTTGCTGCCGCTGTTTTTGTTGTTGGCGGCGCTGAGCGGCCATTTTCAAGAATTCTTCGATATCGCGCGGCATGGTATGACTCGTGAGACGGATTCGATCCTGGTGTAAAGACGGTTGATTCTATGCGTGGGGGACGTTGCCCGCGGGTGTACTGCTGCCGACATCGGCGATGGCTTTCCGCATATCAGTATCGGCTTGCACGTTCCGCAACTTGTAATAATCGAGGATGCCCAGTTTTCCGCTACGAAAACTTTCGGCCATGGCTTTGGGTACTTCCGATTCGGCCTGTACCAGTTTAGCTCGGCTTTGTTCGATGGACGCCTGGTTTTCCTGTTCTTTGGCCACCGCCATCGCGCGTTTTCCTTCGGCGCGGGCCCGCGCGACGCGCGTGTCCGCTTCGGCCTGGTCGGCCTTGAGGCGGGCCCCGATGTTGTCGCCCACATCGATATCGGCGATATCGATCGAGACGATTTCAAAGGCGGTTTGCGAGTCCAGCCGCCTGGCCAACACCGCCTTGGAGATCATGTCCGGGTTTTCGAGCACCGCTTTGTGGTCTTCGGCTGAGCCGATGGCGCTGACAATGCCTTCGCCAACGCGGGCAATGATCGTTTCTTCGGTGGCACCGCCAATGAGTTGTTGCAAGTTGGAGCGCACCGTCACGCGGGCACTGACTTTCAGTTGAATCCCATCTTTGGCAACCGCGTCGAGCGATTTCCGCGCCGCGCCTTTGGCCGGGCAATCGATTACGCGGGGATAGACGCTGGTCTGCACCGCCTCCAACACGTTGCGGCCGGCCAGATCGATGGCGGTCGCTTCTCGAAAACTCAGTTTGATCGTTTTGGCTTTCATGGCCGCAATCAACGCCCGAATCACCATGGGCACGTTGCCACCAGCCAGATAATGCGCCTCCAGCGCTCTGGTCGTCAAATCCGATTCTTCGATGCCTGCCTGTACGGCCATGATTTTGCTGGGAACGATCACGTTGGCCTTGACTTTGCGAAACGTCATGCCCAACAGATCAAAAAACGTCACGCCTGCGCCGGTTAAAACCGATTGAATCCACCAGCGAAAGTAAGACATAAAAATGGCGAAGATCACCAACAACAGAAAAATGATGACCAGCAGCCCGGCGATGGCCACAATTCGCAACGTCTCATTTTGCGCGATCAGGAATTCCAACATCTCAGAAATTACCAGTTACTAGATTACGATGTGATTTACGGCCATTTATGTTACGCTCATTGTAGGGCAATTCGTTAGGGAAAAGTAGCCTTAACGCCGCGTGTGGAAAGCCATGCCATGATGGCTTGCCAGTCGGCCTGAACGAATTGCCGCTTAGCGACGCGCCCGTTGATGCCGCAGCGGCAACCAGGCGCCACCGTCGTGGCTGCTGGCCACACACTGCTGGATGAAGTACATCCCTTCCACGCCATCGTTTACGTTCGGATAGATTGTGTTGACGCGCTCGAAAGGCTGACCGGCGCTTCGCGCGCAAATGTCGTCGTAAGCACTGCGGTAGACGTTGGCAAAGGCTTCAAAAAAAGCCTCCGGATGCCCGCTGGGTAGCCGGCAGGCTGCCGAGGCGGCGTCACCCAAAAACGGCGCATTGGGATCCCTCGTGTACAGCTGGTGCGGGCGGCCGTTTTGCCGCACCATCATCTCGTTGGGGTTCTCCTGCCGCCAGGACAGCGCGGCGTTGGTGCCGTCGATTTCGATAAACAAGTCGTTTTCCCGACCATGACTGATCTGTGACGCGGTGACCGTGCCCAACGCACCGTTTTCGAACTTGATCACCGCGGTGCCATAGTCGTCCAGCTGGCGACCGGGCTCAAATGTTTTCAGCTGGCAACTGACCTCCTGCGGGAAGCAACCGGTCATGTAGCGAGCCAGGTTGAATGCATGGGTGGCAATGTCACCGAAACAGCCGGCCGCACCGCTGCGGGCCGGATCGGTCCTCCAGGCCGCTTGTTTTTGATCGTCCAGTTCCAGTCGCGATCGCAACCAACCTTGAATGTAAAACGCGCGAATCGCCTGAATCTCGCCCAATTCGCCATTAAGAATCATCTCGCGCGCCTGTCGAACCAATGGGTAACCGGTGTAGTTATGCGTCACGGCAAACACGACACCCGCGCGATCGACCTGTTCCGCCAGCTCTTCGGCTTGGGCCAGGTTAAACGTCATCGGCTTGTCGCAAATCACGTTCAGTCTCGCTGAAACCGCCGCCTTGGCAATTTCGTAATGCGTGTGATTGGGCGTGGCCACGGTGACAAAATCAACGCGCTGATCCTCGGGCAATTGAGATTGGGCCGCGATCAAGTCCTGGTAACTGCCAAAAGCCTGTTCGGCGGCGATGTCGTAGTCCGGCGCCGAGGCTTTGGCTCGATCCGGATCCGCAGACAGGGCGCCCGCAAATACCTCGGCCCGGTTGTCGAGCACGGCGGCGGTGGCGTGCACGCGCCCGATGAACGAGCCCTGTCCACCACCGACCAGTCCCATGCGAAGTTTTCGGTTGAGCGGCTGGTTAATCCCCATGGTGAGTGCTCCCCTATATTGTCTGCTTGGTGATTGTAGCTATTGAACGTGCGCCGATACCATCACCATCTCAATCGTGTTGTTCGGTATTGGAACCCGGTCGCAGCAATTGCCGCAACTCGTTGATTAAGGCAATGATCTCGACTCGCTTGACCGTTTGCCAGTTTTCACTTTTGAGTCGCTCGATTGAGGCGCGAAACGCTTTGTATGATTTGGCGACGTCTCGCGGCAGCCGCGACACCAGTTCATCGATGTCCAGCTTGGCGGCGGTTGCCGAAGATTGTTTATTGAGCGACGGCTTGGGTGGAACGTCGTCCTCTCCAAAATCCGGACCCTCAAATACGGGGCCTTGGATCGTTGCCGGCTCATCCATTCGAATCACTGCTTCGCGGCCAGCGGACAGCGAATTTTGCCGCAATCCATCGTCCTCGGGGCTGCTCACGATGTCGCCGCTGCGAGGTTTGTCGGACGCCACCGCTCCCAGGGTTTCCCAACGTTGAAACCGCATCTTGGCCACCGACCATTGGTTTTGCACGGCGCCCTCCAACCACATTTCCGCGTCTTCCCAATCCAGCGCTGCGTAGAAATGGCTCCAATACAATCGCTCGTACTGCCGAAAGACCTGACCAAACCGCTGGTACGTCCGCCGCAACCGGCCGACGTGCTGCGCGGAGACTTCGCCGACCAACCGGCTCCAGGCCGGGTCGGAATACAACCGTGGCGAAACACCCGCCTCGTGCAGTTGGTCGCGCCAACGGCAAATGATTTCACCTTTTTCCCAGTTGGTGGTGCTGACCAGTTGGTGCCAATGGCCCACAAAGGGTTGAGAAGAACCGGCGATGGT
>JBFILF010000013.1:0-25705 GCA_041599835.1 Pirellulaceae bacterium | reverse complement strand
GCTGCCTCTGTGCCCTCCTGTTAGGCTTTTTCGGAGTCTACGTTAGCCAAGAAGAAACGCAGGCTGTTTTTTGAACAGGAGGTCGCAGAGTAAACAGAGGAATGGGCATTCGTCTCCGCTGCCTCTGTGCCCTCCTGTTAGGCTTTTTCGGAGTCTACGTTAGCCAAGAAGAAGCGCAGGCTGTTTTTTGAACAGGAGGTCGCGGAGTCAACAGAGGAATGGGCATTCATCTCCGCTGCCTCTGTGCCCTCCTGTTAAATCCCCTCCCCCCCTGTCTCAGCCCGTTTCAGCTCCCGGCTCATTTGCTGCTTTTAAAATCAGTCTAGATACTCCATCCGTTAGTTTTTGGACATTAAAATTGATCAACAGTCCGACTGGAATGTCGAGCAATTTCATATAACTCAGCAATTGCGCTTTGTGAATTGGGTGGATGGTTTCGACGGACTTAACCTCAACCAAAACACAATGATCGACCAGCACATCAAACTGAAGCGGATCGGTTCGTTCGAATCCCTTGTAATGAATGACCACTTGCCTCCGATTCAATACTTCGTGGCCACGAAGTCCAAGTTCTTTCGTCAAGCACCATTCGTAGATGGACTCCAATAAACCTGGGCCCTTATCCTTATGCACTTCGATTGCCGCACCAATGATATCGCCAGTGATGCTTGTTCCACGTTCAAATAATGCGTGCATCGGAAGCTCGATATTTTAGTGGAGGGTGTGACACTTACCGCGATCGAACTCATCCAAGAATTCTCGATATAATGGTTGACACGGTTGGTCATTAGTTTGGCAACTGCTGCTGTCAGAGCGCAACTCTCTGTCCACCGTGTCACCCTGTAAAAAATCCGACTATTCTTCGTTTTGCGGTGCGTTTCCATGGGGTATTCGACCAGTATTTCCAACTTCGTCATCCGCGAAGCAACTTCCGACGACCGTGGGCTCGTATTGTCATTCATCAAGGAACTTGCCGAATATGAAAAATTGGCGCACGAAGTGACGGCAGACGAAGCGTTGTTGGACGAGCATCTTTTCGGCGAACAACCATGCGCCGAAGTGCTAATCGGAGAGTATCAAAACCGGCCCGTTGGATTCGCCCTGTTCTTCCAGACGTTTTCAACGTTTCTGGGGCGGCCGGGGATTTACTTGGAAGATCTGTTTGTGCGGCCCGAGTACCGCGGACAGGGATTCGGCAAGGCGCTGTTGTGTTGCTTGGCGAAAATTGCCGTAGATCGAGATTGCGGACGGTTGGATTGGGCCGTGCTCGACTGGAATCAACCCGCCATCGATTTCTATAATGCGCTGGGTGCCCGGCAGATGAACGATTGGATCGTCAATCGCGTGACGGGCAAACATTTGCAAGCGTTGGCAGACCAGTTTGGATAAACACAGGTAACCATTGCCATGCACGACCTTGCCGACTGCCATCAGCCGATCAGCGATTTATTTCCGTGTTCATCGAACCAATCCACATTGGACTCATTCCGGATTAGCCCCGCGCAGATCGAGTTCTTTCACGAAAATGGCTATTTGGCCGGTTTACAGATATTGGATCATCAACAAGTTGAAAACTTGCGCGGTGAGCTGGAAGAATTTTTTGAAAGCCAACACCGGGGTGACGAACTGTGGTATGAGTACAACAGCAATGAATCGTCGGATCCCAACCAGGTGCTATTTCATGCATTGGGTGCCTGGCGGCTGCGTCCCGGATTTCACGATCTGTTGTGGAATCCGGCGTTCACGGTACCGGCCAGCCAGCTGCTGGAGGGCGCGGTGCGATTCTGGCACGACCAGCTGTTTTGCAAACCGGCCCGGCACGGTGGCGTGGTTGCCTGGCATCAAGATTATTCTTACTGGACGCGAACCCAGCCGATGCAACATTTGACCTGCTGGATCGGTTTGGATGACGCGACCGTTGAAAACGGATGTGTGCAATATATTCCCGGCAGCCACCGTTGGGACCTGTTGCCAATTACGGGATTGGCAGGTGATATGGACGCGATTCGCGGAGTGTTGAACGACCAGCAATGGGAGCAGTTTCAACATCCGGTCGCGGTGGAACTCAAGGCGGGGCAGTGTGTGTTTCATCACCCGCTGATCGTACACGGATCGCATGCCAACCAAACGGATCGCCCGCGGCGTGCCACCGTGATCAACGCGGTTCGCGACGGCGTCTGTTCCTATTCGGACGAACCACTGTTAGCCGGAGTCCCGGCCATCCCCAAGGGGCAACCGCTGGGCGGCAAGTTCTTTCCGCTATTGTTCTCACCGAACTGATTTCATTTGATGCGGCAATCGGACCCGGTGCCAATTGTCACGCTCAAGCAACTCGCTCGCTGTAATCAATGAACTGCTGAGACTATTTTGCCAACAGTTCGATTGCTTTGTTCAGTTGCGGGTCGTCGCGGCTTGCGTATGGCAATTCGTAGGGAACTTCGTAATCCGGTGAAACACCTCGGCCTTCCAATACCTCGCCGTCGACCTTCACGCCGCGAACCGCCAGATACAGGCCGCTTCCGTCGTCAAACAGAAAAAATTTCCCGCCTGTAACGGCACCAGCCGTCCGGGATCCGACCACCGGCCCAAGTTTGTATTTTTTGAAGCTGTAAGCGATCAACTCCTTTCCGCTACGCGAGCCGCCATTGATTAACAGAGCAACCGGTTTACGCCATTGGCTGTCAAAAGTCGTCGTGTTGCCATCACGATCAAACAACGTCATCGTCGGCACACGAGTATTAAACAAGTTCAAATACTCTGGGTTGGCGCCTCCCCATCCGTCCCGGATATCCATAATCAGTGCATCCGCGGATTTGAAGGAACCGGATGCAAGTTCCTGTTTCAATCGTTGATGAAACTGTTCACCCGCGTATGACCAAAAATGCGCGTAGGCGATTGCGCGATCACCGATGCGAATCACCTTCATGCTGGCCTCCAATGCGTCCATCATTATCTTCTGCGGATCGATGTCGATGGGTTGTACCACGACTTCGCGGGAATCATCAGGACTGAGGGAATTTTGAATGGTTAGCGTTACGTTGTGACCCAGCCTGCCTTGAAACGATCGGATCGGGTGAAACGCGTGTCCATCTGCCAAAACGATGCGTTGCCCGCGCCGCAACTTGGCCTGATCGGCAGGACCGCCGTCGAGCACCCCTCGAATGAAATACGATTCGCCTATTTGCTCCGTGAACAGACCGATTCCGGTGTATGTGATTGTTTCGTCGGGAAATAGTGTGTTGAGCAGTTCTTTGTCGTAAACGTCCTTGAACAGACTTGCCAGAAAATAGTAGGCCGTGTCGTCTTTCGTGTAATAGTGCGTATGTGAGGTGCGAAGCTCGGCCAGCATCTGGTTAATGGCCCGCGACAATTGATCCTCGTTCGTGCTTTGCCTGGCCTGCGGTAAATACTTTTCCTTCACCGAGCTCCAATCGAGACCGTTAAAATCCGGGTCATAAAAGTTGTCGTTGACCAGATTCCATATGTGGTTCAATTTGGCTTCGCCATCCAATTGCTGGCCGCACAAATTCGTGACCGCCAATGCCACTATCAACCAAACTGGCCCGCAGCCGACAGCTTTACGAACGTTCAAATGCTCAATTCTCATGAACGGTGTCGGGAAAAAATAATGGTTACAACTCATCAATGCGATGTCTCGAGTTTGCGCGACATTTATGTCTCGGTGGTTCGGCACGTCGATTTATAGTGCGTCGACCAGGCCAGATTGAACGCGGATGACGCATCGATACTGTGCCGAATCAAAACTGGCACCTTCAAGTGAAACGTGCCAAACGTAATCCGTTGTGCTGGGGGCTTGTGCGTCGACTGTTACTCGGTTGTGAAGGGCGACGCCGGAAGTCCTTGTTTGTTGTAAAGATTGAGACCAACCGGGTTGGATTGGTACCCGAATCGAACGTGCTTGGGATCACTCACATCCTCGGCCCACACGACGACGGTTTCGCCATCGATTCTGGCGTTAGCCCAATGCCATGATCCGTCGCCGGCTTGAATCGCGAAATGTGTCAGCTCTGTGCCGTCAGTTTCCTCGGCAGGGTTCAGGCCTTCTTTCTTAGCCGTGATCAGGCCGCCTCCGACATAATCGAACGAGATGCGTATCTTGTTGCCCTCGACCTTCATGCTTTTGTACAGCGGTCCAGAACAAACGACTGACTTGCCATAGTTCTTGGCCAGAGCCCACAAAGCGAGACGTGCTCCGACGTCTTGTTTATTTCTCGGATGGATGTCACGGGCTTCGCCGATGTCGATAATCACGGCCATGCCGGCGTTTGGAATTCTTAAGGCGCGACGTTGGCCTTCTCGAACTGGACCCCATCCTCCACCGGCGGGATCGTCGTTGAGGTTTTGGAAATTTGCCAGCTGCACCCAGTAAAATGACAGATCCTCGTTTTCAAACACGGTTCGCCAACCACGGACCAAAGCTTCTTTCAGGTATTCGTAGCGCAGCCCGTCGCCCGCGTTGGACTCGCCTTGATACCAGATGGCACCGCGGACACTGAGTGGAGTCAAAGCGTGTACCATGCCGTTGTATATATGAGTTGCTCCACCTTTGGGTGAAAAGTTGTCGCGGGGCGGATCGCCGAATGCCTTACCAGCTTCCGCATTGGCCCGCGCCTGCTTCAACCAATTCTCGACGTTGTTTAGATAATCTCGGCGCCTGTCCTTGCCGGTTGGCGTGGTGGGATCGCAAGACGAAATGCTTTCGACGTAATCTTTCAGCGATGGCACCTGCTGGAAGCCAACCGGTGGCGTCCAGGGCTCAATTCGCGTGCCGCCCCAGTTTGTTCCGACGAGTCCGATCGGCACGTCAAGTTCTTTTTGCAGCGCGCGACCAAAATAGTAGCCGACCGCACTAAACCCTGAAATCGTTTGTGGTGAGCAGCTCTTCCATTGTCCGCGCGGATCGTTTCCCGGCGTCGGCCCGGCCACGTGCCCGGAAACGTCGAACAGGCGGATTTGCGGATGATCGGCCGCCGCGATTTCTTGTTCGGCATTCATTGAATTGGCGACGGACCATTCCATGTTCGATTGCCCCGAACAAATCCAGACTTCGCCCAACAACACGTCTTTCAGGGTAATCGTATTTTTGCCTTTAACGATTAATGTATGCGCTTTGCCGTCAGCCTCCATCGCCGGCAGTTCAACTCGAAAATAACCATCGTCATTCGCCGTGGTGCTGGCGGTCTGGCCATTAAAGTCGGCGGTGACTTGCTCACCGGGGTCTGCCCAACCAAACAAGCGAATCGGTTGATCCTGCTGAATCACCATATGATCGCCAAACACACCAGACAGCTTTACGTCTGCCTCAACTGAACTAACAGTCAAAATGGCTGCTGTCATTACCGCGGCGAGAATCATGCGTTTCATCGTCAGTTCCTTGTAAATTAAAAGTGGGCTTCTCTACCTGAAATGACAGCCGTCACGTCGTGAGTTTATCCAGCCCGCAGCCCGAGCAAAGGGTCTGGCTTGCACGACAGATTGTAGTGGTTTGCGGCTGGATTATCCGGTGGCCCTTGGCAGAAAATCCGCTCGGTCTAATCGACGCACCAATATCCCACGAATCTATTCGCATTGCTCGTTTGGCCGGCAATGCTGGAATGTGAAAAACAATCCTCATCTCATCCCTGCGTTTCCTGTTCATTTCGGCAGGGGAAGGAAAATGATGGCGTTCTCCGGGAAATTGGCTTCGCCGGTTTTGTCGTTCATCCGATATTGGATTCGCAATTGCTTGACGGTACCCGGCGCAGGATCGCCTCCAAAGCTGTCGTTGTAGCTGGACGACGGCAATACGATCAACGGCAAGTCGCCGGCCAAGCGGCGCAGCATCTGCGTTACGTCTTGTTGCTTCGCACCCGCGCCGTATTCCGCTTTGATAATGTCCAGCTTCACGGGGCCATAACCAATCTGAGCTAACAATTTTTGGGCATCGGCCGCCTCGCCGCCCAATTTCTGGGACATGATCATCGCCACTCGAATCGCTTCGTCCTTCAATTCATCATCTTCGGTCAAGGCGATGGCCAGTTTTAACATGTCAATGCTCGGATAGCGTTCAAGCACTTGCAGTACCAGCTTCCGCTCGTCGCTACGAGTGGCCGCGCCAAGCGCGCTGCGGCACATCTGCGCTCGCTGCTGATCCGGCATGTTGAACTGCCGCGCCAGTCGGATAAAGCCGCGTAACGCCCGGATGTTGTATTGGTAATCGGGTATCTCTGCCAAATCCAACAAGACGGGTGCCGCATCGACGGTCATCCACTGACCCAGCAAACGGCTACCGGCGTCCTGCAATTGTTTCTCATCGTCCCGCGCCGCTTTCCCGATTGCCTGCAGCGCTGGCTGGCCGCCCATCGCGCCCAGTATTTCCAAAAAGACAAGTTTCGATGGCGTCGAAGCGTCCGCCGATGCGGTAATCAGCTGTTGAGCGCAGGCGTCTCGATCCGGCATGCGAAGACAAGCGGCGCGCAACGCCTGGCGGGCCGCCGGCGAGTCTGCAGTGTTTTTTGGAAAAGCCACCCTCGTAATCAACACCGAGAGGTCGGCGGGTCCGACGGTGGCGCCCAGAGCGGTCAGTGCGGCATGTCGAACCCGCGCGTCGCTGTGATCGAGGGCCTGCATGAGATCGGTGACGGCGTCAATTTGCCTCCGACCGACCAACTCAACCAGAACCAGCAG
Organism: Pirellulaceae bacterium; assembly: GCA_041599835.1. Classification (GTDB taxonomy): domain Bacteria; phylum Planctomycetota; class Planctomycetia; order Pirellulales; family Pirellulaceae; genus CAJQPP01. The sequence continues at coordinate 19,018 of JBFILF010000013.1, read as the reverse complement.
CAATTTGTCCGATGCCTTTTCCAGCTGCGCGCTGATCGCCGCATCCACCTGGGCGCCCGGCAGCTCGGCAAGCGTCGTTTTCGCCGTTTCTGCCAGTTCGTTGTCGTCTTCAGTGGCGATCGTTAGTAGCGAGGAAACACAGGATGCGTCGCCCAACTGTTGCAAGACACGGATGGCGGCCATCCGCACCGGCTTGGGCCCAGATTCGGCCGCACCGACGACAACGGGTAGCACCGCGCGATCGTCACGGTCCCCCAACGCAAACAATAGTAAAGCGGCTTGTGCCGGATTGGCTCGGACTACCTCGTCGGCCAGCGCCCTGGTGACTTCCCGACCGGCAAGCTCGCGAGCCGTGCTTAGTCCAATTTGGAACAACTGTTCATCCGGTGATCTAAGCTGCTCAAGCAACAACGGAATCCCTTCCGATTGCCGCGCGAGAATCGCGCCGCGAGTGGCTTCCAAAATCCTTTGTTTGGGCACCGCGGCCAGACGTACCTCGTCGTAAATCTCGACAGCTTCCTCGCTATTGCCATCGGCCCAAAGGCGTTCGGCGGACAAAATGCAACCTTCGGCAATGGCGTTGCGAATCGCCTCCGGTGGGCCAGCCAGTGCCCGCCGCAGTGCGGCGGTCGCCGGCACATCACCGATGCGTCCCAGCGCCACGGCGGCAGCCGAAGCTACGGCGTCACTCTCGTCTTCCAATCGCACAATCAATTGCTCGACTGCATCGACGTCACGCCGAACGCCGATTGAATTGATCGCTCCAATCAACAAGTTGCCATCCAACTTGTCAATTGCCTCACGCAGTGCCTGGTCCGCCTCCGGTCCGGGAATGGCTTCCAGTGCGATCCTTGCCCAAGAAGCGAGTCGCTCGTGCGCCAACAGTGGTGCCAGAGCCGGCACCGACTCTGGTGTGCCAAAGATTGCCAACCGCTTGCATGTAATTGCCTTGTCAGCGTCTGGCGCATCCGATTGGAGTATGGCGATCAGCTCGCGTTCACGCTCATTGGCCGCCTGTTGATCGACGCCAGACTGAATCGGGCCGCCCGTCAAAGGGGCAGCCAAAATGCACAAGATCAGGCCGGTTAAAACTGATTGAATTCTAGACATAATTCCATTCATCCAATGTGTCAGGAAATCTTTTGCCGCTCTTGTCCGGCGTGGCTAAATGGGCATCCGCGGCGGCGTTGTTATCGATCTCAAAAACATTCAACTCATAACCGCCACGGTTCGCGTAGCGCCTCTGATCGTAAGCGGTTGGCCGGCTCATCGTTAACGAATTCATGTTTGCGCGGATCGTAAACCAAGTCTCGTTCCAAGAAGATTGCAATGTTGGCCGCATGGCAAGCGATGTGGGCGTAACAAGCTGCGTCAGCATTCGACTTGGGCTGCGCGCGGGTTTTGACGCAATCCAGAAAGTCACGAACGTGAAAAGTAGCCGGGTAGCCACCGATCTCAGCCACCTCTCTGCCAGCCAGCAGCGCGGGCGAGCTCAACACTAATTTGCCGCTGTCGCCCGTTTCAATCCATCCGGATTCTCCCTCGAACCGCACCGGACACGAGCCCAGGGGCAGCCAGCCGTCGCCGCGGATCACCAGCTCGACGCCATTGTTATAGCGGGCGACCACCCGACCGTTTTGCGGCGGTGCGTACGCTACTGGGGCCGTATCATCAGCGCCGACTGCCCATTGGCAAAGGTCGACACAATGTGAACCCCATTCCAAAACACCTCCACCAACCAATCCACCACCTTTCTCGAAATTAAAAGCGTCCAGGTGTTTATTGTTGAACGGTCGCCAGGCCGCAGGACCCAGATACAAGTCCCAATCCACCACTTCCTTGGGTGGTTCGGTTTCGGGCGCGGCCCAACCACTCATTGACGTCGCCATGCCGCCGGGGTGCGCGTGGACTGCTTTGAGCTTGCCAAGCTTGCCGGTCCGAGCCAACTCACATGCAAACGCGAAGTGCGGCAAATTGCGGCGTTGTGTACCGGCCTGAAACACGCGGCCAGTGCGTCGCATCGTGTCGGCCAGCGCGAGACTCTGGGCGATGTTTTTGCTGCACGGTTTTTCACAGTAAATATCCTTGCCGGCCCGCGCCGCGTACACCGACGCCGTGCAATGCCAATTCGGTCCGGTAGCAATCAGGACGGCATCGATGTCTTTGCGATCCAGCAACTCGCGAAAATCCCGATATGTGGCGCACTTCTGATTGCCATACCTTTCATCGGTGATTTTTTTGACGGCCGCCCGGCGAGACGCCTTCACATCGCAGACCGCCACGAATTGCACGTCGGGTTGCTCCAAAAAGCACCCCAAGTCGTAAGTGCCTCGTCGTCCAATACCAATACCTCCCAACACGATTCGCTCGCTGGGAGCTACCGAACCGTTTCGACCCAAAGCGGAACTGGGGATGAATTGCGGCGCCATGGCCGCTACTCCCGCCGTCAATGTCGTGTTGAGAAACCGGCGCCGGCCAACTCGGGCTTGCCTCGATGGTTTACCACCGTTGCTCGTTGGTTTACTCATTGCCGTCCCATCTTTCATGGCATAGGCCTCCCCATACAACCTGTTGATTCGGTTTTCGATACCTGGCAATGCGCAGCCAGCCATTTACTACAAAAATGCGCTTATCCGGCCCGCTCGCAGCAACTGCGACCTGAGACGCATGCGGAACGGGCGACGCGACCACCGTCCGGTCCAATGACGTGCTGGGTCAAATTGCACCAGCAAGATTGGTTGCCGTCCAAATCCGGATCGTCGGGGTTTTTTGGGTCGCCGGTAACGTACATGGCTTTGCTGCGCAAATGGATGCAAGCTACAGCCGATACAGGTTCGACTTGGTCTTGGGATTTTTTAATAGGCATCCGTAAACCCCTCCGTTTGTTGTCCCACGGCGTAAAGCAGTGCTCGCTGGACCGCTACCTTAGCCAATTGGACTTTGTATTGGTTACCCGTTAGCGGACTGGCTTGTGCCACGGCAGCATCACCCGCAGCCGCAGCCATGCGCTGATCGATACGACGTCCCAGCAGTCTGCCGCCCGCTTCCTCGGAAATCCACGGAATCGGCGCGACTTGGCCGAGCACAATCCGCGCGTCGCCAACCATGCCGTTATTAAGCTGGAGCGCGACCGCCGCGCTAGTCAACGGATAGTCTGGTCCTTCCGTGTCGCGGACTTCGTAAGTCGCATTGGACGCGCCACTGAGCGGCGGGAGCAGAATGTGCGTTAACAGTTGATTGGGCAACAACACGTTTTCGCGTTGGTGTTCATGCCGAGGAATGCGGAAAAAATCGGCCGCCGCCAGATACTGAACGTCGCGCTGCGACGGACCGAGGATGCGAAATCGCGCGTTCAGCGCGACCAGCGCAGGCGCAACACGCGAACTGCTCACGAATTTGGCTGGTCCCGAATTTCCGAAGATCGCATGGAAGCGGTTGTCGCCTTCGGCCGCCAGTCGACCATGGTCGGCCAGCAATCCCCGCCCATTGCGAAAAAACCAGCAACGCGGCCGCTGGCAAATTTCACCCCCCAACGTCCCCTGGCATTGCAACTGCATGCTGTTGATGCCGAGAATCGCTTGAGTGATCGCCGGATAGTTCTCCAAGTACCGGCTGGCCAACACGTCATCCAGCGTTACCGCCGCGCCGATCACGACACCGCCGTGTTCGTCAACTTCAATCGTTTTCAGCGACGCAACTTCCATGATGTTCACGACCCGGCGCGGCGTGATGATCATCTTTTTCATCAGCCCGATCAGATCCGTACCGCCGGCCAGCAATTCCGTGTCGCCGGGCTCGGCCGACAAAAGATCGAGAATCTCGGACTCACTTCCTGGAGCGGCAAATTCAAATGCGTTCACCGATCAGGCCCTCCCTTTTAAAGCTTCAAGCACGCGTTGTGGGGTCATCGGCAGCACTGGAACTCGCACGCCCAGTGCATTGGCCACGGCATTGGAGATTGCCGAACCGGGACTGATCACCGGTGGTTCACCTAGCCCGATGACGCCTCGGCTGCGTTCGCTATCGGGTTCGTACAATTCGATAATGATTTCACCCACGTCGCCCAATCGGGGCAGTTTGTAATTGCTCATGTCCGCATTGACGAACAGGCCGGATTTGGGATCGCTCACTCGTTGCTCGTACAAAGAGTAAGCAATTCCCATGATCACCGCCCCGTAAATCTGGCTTTTGGCCGTCTTGGGGTTGATGACCAGCCCTTGGTCCTGCACGGCCACGAACTTTTTCATCTTGACGACGCCGGTCTCTTTGTCGACCGCCACGTGCGCCATTTGCACGCCACCCACGCCGCTGCTTGACAATCCATTATCTTGGCCGCGTTGGTGCGTCCGCGTGATTTCCAATGGTTTCAGTCCGAGCAGTGCGCAGGCGGCTTTCCAAGTCAGACTCTGATCCGGTTTGCCTTTGACGCGAATGTGGCGCTCAACAGCTTCCAGTTCATCGGCGCCGACATTCAGTTCTTTGGCCACCAACTGGAACAATTGCCGTAATGCGTCCTGTGCGGCTCGGCGATGAGATTGGCTGACGCCGCCGACCGTGGTGCTGCCGCCGGAGGGGCCACTGACGGGCATTTTGGAGCTGCCGAGATTGACCTGGACATCATCGACCGCCAAGCCAAACGTTTCGGCCAGCACCATAGCGCAAACGGTTCGAGTTCCGGTTCCTAGATCTTGTGACCCCACAAACGACTCGACGCCTCCATCGGGGTGGATCTTAATCATGCAACTAGATTGATGAGCGGCGCCACCCCAGGTATGCAACGCCATTCCCAATCCGTCGACAATGGACCCATTGGCGTCTCCTTTTCCGTGGGCGTGCCATTTGTCTTTCCAGTCCATGAGCCGCGCGGCGATTTCCATTTGCTCGCGGTACACGTCGGCTTTTCCGTTGTCGGCGTTAACCAGATTTGCCAGGAAGATGTCGTAGCTGTCCCTGCCCATCTTGGCGGCCAGATCATCCAGGGCCGTTTGGCTCAATGCGCTGCCTTGAGGATGGTTGGGCGCTCGCCAGGCACGCACGGCGGCGTTGTTCGTATTGATGTTTGTCGCGACACGCCGGTTGTTCTTGGGTACCAGAACGTATGGCACCACGCCGATGCTCACCGCGCCCCGATCGAAGCCGCCGGTGCCCCAATGATGAGAATCCCACACCTGGACGACGCCGTCTCGGTTGGCTCCCAGTTTGACCTTAACAAAACCGGATGGGCGGCTACCGGCAATTTGTAGCTCCTGATCGCGATCCAGCATGAATTTGACAGGTCGTCCCGTCGCCTTGGCGATGCGAGCTGCCGACAATCCCCAATAGTCGGCGGCAAACTTGCTGCCAAACCCGCCACCAATGTAGTCGCATCTGACTTCCACGTCGGAGGCGGCGATGCTCAAGCCACCGGCAAACTGTTCATCGGTGCCCGAGACGTTTTGGGTGGACAGATAGGCCAGCAGCTTGTCTCCATTCCACTGGACCGTTGTGCCATGGGGTTCCAGACAGCAATGGGTAATGGCATCTATTCCGTAAAATCCTTCCACGACATGGTCACACTCGTTGAACAGGCGTTCAAATTCTTTGTCATAGAATTCGTCTTCGTCGTCATCGTCACCTGGTTCGCGCTCCGCTTGGACGCGGTCGCCGCCTCGGCTGGTGCGGCCCGCGTTTTCGGCCCCTTCCAAGTCGTGATCTTCAACAAAAACCGGTAACAATTCGTATTCAACTTTGACGGCGGCAACACCTTCCCGTGCCGCGCCTTCGCTTTCGCCGGCCACGACCACCAACAATTCGCCGGGCCAATTGATTTCGCTGTCGACGGTTGCGTGTGGCAGTATTTCCACGTGCACGACGCCAGCTACTTTCTCGGCTGCGGCGGTGTCGATCGACTTGATGCGGCAATGAGCGTGGGGGCAACCCAGGCCGACGGCGATCAACTGGTTTTTGAGGTTGAGGTCGTAGGTAAATTTCGCGGCGCCGGTGGACTTAGCGACGCCATCCACGCGATCCTGTTCGGTGCCGACCACCGACGCGTCTTGACGCGAAGGCCAGGAATAGGGTCCCTGGTTTTCTGTTTGTTCTTGAAGCCGGCCCACTATACGCCTCCTTTCACCACGTCCAGCGCGGCTTGGATGATGTTATGGTAGGTGCCGCAACGGCAAATGTTGCCGTTAAGTCCTTCGCGAATCTGTTGCTCGGTCGCGTTGGGGTTGTTGTTAAGAAACGCCCGCAGGGCGATCACAAATCCGGGCGTGCAAAAACCGCATTGCTGCGCGTCGTGTTTGACGAATGCTCGCACCACCGCGTCTGGATTGTCGCCGCCCAGACTTTCCACAGTTTGAATCATCTTGCCCTCGGCCTGCAAAGCCAAAGTGGTCGAAGCCATTTTGGGTTTGCCGTCGATCAACACCGTACTCGCGCCGCTGGCACCCTCAAGACTGACTGGCTTGGCGCCCGTCAGATCCAACTGAATGCGTAAAACTTCAAGCAGCGTCGTGCGTGGTTCTACCGTGACTTGCCGGGCTTCGCCATTGACGTTCAAGGTAATTGTCTTTTCACCGCGAACGACGACCGGGCCCGATTCCTGGACCGCTTCGGCCGCTCGGGCCGGAAGTGCGGTGGCCGCGGCTGCGGCTCCAGACCCTTTGAGAAACGATCGGCGACTGACCGCAGATCGGGGATCCGGGATTTTTTTCGAATCCGTCATAGCGTTCACCCTAACTCGACAAAGGCAACGTAAATAGCGATTCCTCTCGACATGCATCGGCCTGCCACGTGTTTATCGTGGTCAGCGATGGTGCGCCGCGTCATCGATTATACCGGCTGGAAATCCGGTTAACACCAATGCAACGGCGCCTTTTCCAGGAAGCGCTTATCCGAATAAGCGAGCACCGGATGACGCTGGAATTGCCGCAGATTTGGGCTATTTTAACTCCGTGAGTTGCGACGTGGGAACGCGTCGGCGACGCAATTCGATCGAACCCTGACAACAATCGCAAGGCTTCAATTCGTACATGGCGATGGCGCATATATCGCACCAATAATCCAATTCGTACTTGCCGTCATCGTCAATCGCAAAGACTTGAATCACCTGAACCATCGGCGATCCGTCATGGCGGCGAACAAGCAATTCGAGCGGTACACCGCGGAGCCGTTCGTCTTTGCGAAATGAACCGCCGCGCACGTCCTCAAGAATCGGATACAACGTGCCGTCCTCAGCCTGCAAGGCAATCACGCGCTGCGCCGCTTCCGGCAGCGATGTTACGCCATGATTCTGAGCCAAGGCCTCTGCCATCCAGACCACTTGGCCGCGAAGCGACAACGTTTCGTATTTCGAAGTCGCGGATTGGCTTGGGATTTTAGATGACGGCTCAGCCGTCTGACGATTACTGCACGACACACAAAAGATTTGCAAACCGGCGACCAACACAACGTACCACGCCACGCCGCGCCGCCCACTGCTTGGCAGCGTCTGGAAGCGTGCAGAACGATTCAGCGAAAGCATTTGAGAACCCATGGTGGCTGTCGAGGTTGCCGACTGGAACTCACTCGTCCGCGTATCCAACCACAACCAGCTCCAGCGGCAATGTTTTTGTTGCGTCTCCCTGTTTGGCATGACCTTCGCAGCGGACTGACCACCAGTCGTGTTCCTCGTCATGCCGCATGGACGGAGTTGTTGCGTCGCTCCCAACACGCCGCAACATAAGATGTGCGGGGTGTGCCGCCTCGGCTGCATCGGCACTTTGTTCAACTAGCGCGTCATAATCAACCGTCTCGGTTGTCTTGTCACTGGAAGCCTTTACCAGCAATAGGAAATCGCGCGTCGGCGAGGTGCCAACGTGGTCTCCGTCGACCGGTTGGTGGGCGTAGCGAAGCGTGTAGACACCTTTGGCAATGTCTTGATCTCGAAAGTCGGATCCCTTGTTGTTGTAGCGCACAACCCCAATCAGTTGTCCGGGCGTAAACGGGTAAACGACTTCGTCACTAGCTGTCGATTCCTGCGGCAATTCCCACCGCTGGCACAGCCAGATATCGCACAATTTGCGCGAAGAGCCACGGATAATCCGCAATCCGGTTGGCGAAAGCTGAGCGGCGATTTGCTCGGAGACTGCATCGGCTGGGACGGCCTCGTCCAGCACTTCCACGCGGTAGTCAGCGGTCCTCGTGTGGAACCCGAACAGACACAAGCAAGCACATCCGAAAAACAGCAGTTTGCTCATTTGGGCAAATTTTCTTTTCGGTAAATGGACTTATTCAGCGGCTGGAATTGTGACACGAAGACACTTGGACAAATAACTATCGGATCATCAATAATTAAATGTCGCCATGTATGAGCTGCGGGCCTGCGGCGTGGACCAGGTGGTGCCCAGTCCGCGGCCGGAAAATTTGCCTTCTACCGTCACGCCGGCCACAAAATTGTCAACTTTCGCCAGCGGCGGATAAAAGGCAACTTCATTGGAGCATATGCAGTCCTCGGGTCGCGCCTGGCGAGTCGTCAATGTAACTCCTTTGTCGGCTTGCAAGCTGCCCGTCAAACCGCCGATATCCAAGGACATTTCGATCGCTGTCGAATCGACCCGGACGACCGATTGCCCAGCCCGTCCCGAATGGTGTTTCGCGAACTCGATCAATGCCCGGCGTTGCTTATCGTTGGCTCGTTGATCGACCAGGATGATTGATTTGACGTCGTCGGCGCTGTCGATGCCACGAAACCCAAGCGTTTGAGACGCCTTAAGCACAACAACGACATTTAACCCGTCGAGTCGGACGCCATTGCTTTGGCCTCGCTCGATGCTCCATGCCATGATCGCATCTTTTCCGGCCAAACCCATTTCCCCGTTTGCGAAACATGGCCCGGTGTACACCTGGCAAGTGCGAGTCTCTAAATAAACACCACTGATTTCATTGGCTGACAGTGTCGACGAAAAAATAACGCCGGCAACAGCGACCACTGCCACACCAAGCACGTTTTGGAACATATTTTTGTCCTCCAAGCCAACGGCGGAGACGCAAGAAGTTGTTTTGACCATCCTATCGTTTCAGTTTAGCCATCGGTCGGAAAACGGTCCAGTCGATGCTGTCGTTCCCCGGGCTCGAGCGAGACGCGTTACATGCCTCAAGATTTTACCAGCTGATCACGGCGGACCGGCATCGATCGCACGCGAACACCGGTTGCCCGATAAACGGCGTTGGCAATTGCCGGGGCAATGGCAATGATTGGCGTTTCACCGGCGCCCACAGAATCCAGTTCCGGACGGTTGACCAAAATGGTATCGAGTTTGGGGACATGGCTCATTCGCGGGACAAGGTATTTGGCAAACGCTCCGTTGAGGATCTTGCCACCGCCAAAATGGATTTCTTCAGTCAATGCGCCACCCAGCCCCATGATCAAGCAACCTTCGATTTGCGCGCGGAGATTGGTTGGATTCTGGACGGCCCCACATTCGAATGCCTGGCAGACTTCGTGTACCGTAACTTTGCCATTGCTCGCATCGACCTCGACGGCCACGCAAGCGGCGACGTAGGACGCTTTTTCCGTTCCACAAGCCAGGCCAATTCCCTGCCCGGGCTTGAGAGATTTCTGCCGTTCCGCCCAGCCGAATCGCCTTGCCGCGATTTCCAACACATTGCGCAAACGGCTGGCCGGCAAATACTCAAGTCGGAACTCTAGCGAATCCGCGCCACGCGCGCTGGCCAGCTCATCCATAAAACATTCACGCGCGAAATTATTGGCAGTAGCTGCCAGCGCGCGATACGAACCGGTACGCAACGGCCCATCGCAACGGATGGCCTGGCACTGAACATTGGGAATTTCATACGGTGTTCCGATGGAACTGCCGCCAGAGTGGTAATTCGTAAATTGCCAGGCAGTTATTTTTTCCGCCGCATCCCATCCCGCTTTGACTTCGATCAAGCCGGCCGGTCGAAAATAGGCCCACTGGAATTCTTCCTCACGGGTCCAACAGACGGAAACCGGTTGGCCAACCTGTTTGGCCAGTCTGGCGGCTTCCAAAGCGACTTCGCCGGTGTGTTTTCCACCGAAACCGCCGCCAGTATCAGGTACGATGACGCGCACTTTGTCGGCAGGCAACCGAAACGCCTGCATTAACTCACCTCGAACCCGTACAGGATTTTGCGTCCCGGTCCAAACCGTGACTTTGTCGTCATTCCACTGGGCGACGGCGGCTCGAGGTTCCATCGGCGCATGCTGGATATAAGCGATTTCGTATTTCGCTTCCAGTGTGTCCGATGCCGCCGCTAATCCTTGTTCGATGGAACCACGTGCCGTCGTGCCGCCGCGCGACCGACCACCACGTCGCCGGCCCGAGTCGGCAGGTCGGGCATGTCGTTTGAGGTAATCATAAATGTTCTTATCGGAAACTTGCGTATCAGCATTCGGCTGATCCCATTGGGCTGTTATGGCCAATGCGCGCACTGCGTTTGCAGCATCGAATGTCGACTTGGCGACGCAACCGACAAATTGTTCGTCTCGCACAGCGACGGCGCCTGGAATCGACTTGCTGGCGTCCAAATCTACCGATTGGAGTTGCGCGCCGAAAACTGGCGGGCGCAAAATCTTGCCATACAGCATGTCTGGCAAAACGATATCGGAAGGGAATTTTTTGGTTCCGGTTACCACGTCTTCGCCGCCCACCTTGTGAGGTGAAGTTCCCATGATTTGCCATTGATCGACCCGTTGCACGTGAACGCCGGGATCCACGTTGACGCTGAAATGTTCTTCGATGTTTTTGTCCTTGGCTAGTTCGCCGATTGAAACGGATTGGTCCGTGCCGGGCAAACTGATTTGATTGTCGGCAACTTGCAGAAGATTGGGCTCGGCGCCAAGTTTTGTGGCCGCCAGTTCGATCAAAACCTTGCGGGCAACCGCGGCAGCAGCACGAATTTGCGGGATGGTCCGCGGCGTCGTGAGACTGCCAAACGTACCACCATCGTTGGGACACAATTCGGTGTCGCCCATGACGATCTGAATTCGATCCAATGTCAGGCCCAGTTCTTCGGCAGCCGCCTGCGAAATTTGCGTCCGCGCGTCCTGGCCCACTTCGACTTTGCCCGTCAAAACGGTCACTACACCGTTTTCACCGATGTGAATTCGATCGGAAAGATCCGTCGGCCTTGATTGCTGTTGCGACGGAGCGTTCGAAAATTCTCCGGCGGTGGTACGGCCGACAGCCACTGAGACGACGATACCTGCGCCGACCATCGCTGCGAACTCGCGACGGTTCGGCGAGAAGTGGTACAGCGGTCCATTCAATAATTCATGGCGATCGTCTTCGATCGGTTCCGCCGTAATTCGGTCGTGAGTCATCGTCGGGCCTCCCTGTTTAATTCAACCGCATGTTCGACCGCTGCCAGAATGTTGGGATAATTGCAGCAGCGGCAAAGATTGCCGTCCATCCCTTCAATGATTTCTTGGCGGCTGGGGTGTGGCGTTTCCGCCAGCAATGCCACGGCACTCAAGATTTGTCCCGGAACGCAGTATCCACATTGCATGGCGCGCTTTTCGATGAACGCCTGTTGCACGGGATGTAACGTTCCATTCGCGGATAGCCCTTCGATCGTAGTAATGGATTGCCCGTCCACTTCGGAAATCGCGGTGGTGCACGAACGGATGGGCTCGCCGTCGAGCAGCACGGTGCAGGCCCCACATTCGCCTTCGCCACAGCCGTACTTGGTTCCGGTCAGGCCTAGTTCTTCGCGCAACACCTCGAGCAACGATCGGTCTTGATCCGTGTTAACCTTCCTGGTGTCGCCGTTAACGTTGACTTCAAAGTTTCGTTCCATCCTTCTCTCCCGATCAGGCCGACGCTTGAATGACCAAGATGTTCATACGGTAAGCGGTATTTTAGATCATTTTTCCCAGGCTCCTCACATTTTAGCCGATGTTTTCTGTAAAATCTGGCAATGTGGAAATTGATCACACGATGCGCTTTGGAATCGTCTTGGGTAAAAGAGTATTTTCGCGATGACGCAGCAAAGTTCCCAGCTTCGATTCGTTGATTTGCTTTCGGTACTGGTTGCATCAGCCGAAAGCAACGTTCCGATCGCCTATTGCCGAATTGTCGAAACAAGAGGGTCGACGCCGCAGAAGGCTGGTGCGGCAATGTTGGTGCGAAAAGGAGGTGCGCCGCTGGGCACCATTGGTGGTGGCTGCATTGAAGCTGAGGTGATCTCGCGGGCACAAATGGCTCTTGACCGCGTGACTCCCGAAATCGCTATGTTTCGGCTTAATGGTGATTACGGGTGGGATGACGGGTTAATCTGCGGCGGCCGAATGCGAATCGCCATCGAGCCGGTGCACGAGGCGGCGCAGCGAGATTACTTTGGAAAACTGTTGCAACATATCCAGCGCGGACGGGGTGGAACGGAGGCCATCGTGATAGAGGAAGCCAGCCAGCCCAGCTTTTGTTTTTTTGATGACACCGGCCAGCCGATCGCTGCGCTGCGTGATCATGATTCCATCGATGCCGACATGATGGCCGCGAATCTGCAACCGTTGTCCAATCGTCCTCGTGCGTACGAGCACCAGTCGGTGGCGTACGTGCCGGTGTTTCCGCGTTGTCGCCTGATCATTGTCGGTTGTGGACATGTCGGCATGGCCGTCGGACAGCTGGCAACTGACCTGGATTTTGACGTGTGTGCGGTCGATGATCGCGCTGATTTTGCGTCACGCGAACGATTTCCACGCGCTCAGGAAATCTTGACCGGACCGATCGACTACGTGCTGCCGAATCTTGATATTGACGAAAACTGTTATTGTCTAATTGTTACCCGGGGTCACAAACAAGATGAAAAGGCTCTGTATTACCTGGTGAATCGGGGTGCCCGCTACGTCGGCTTGATCGGGAGCCGCAGAAAGATCAATTTGATTTTTGACGATCTATTGGAACAGGGAGTCTCAGCCGACGAATTGGCCAAAGTCCATGCGCCGGTGGGCATTGATATTGGATCACAGACCGTAGCGGAAATTGCGGTGAGCATCGCGGCCGAATTGGTTGCCCATCGCAACAACAGTGGTTGCGTGCCGGGTCGACCCGAGGCTGTTCGGGTAGTCGCCCATGAATGATGGGTCGTTTCGCAGTTTTGGCATCGTACCGGCAGCGGGTTTGTCGCAACGAATGGGCGCCCACAAATTATTGTTGCCGTATCAGGGCCTGACATTAATCGAACACGTGCTTTCCCAATGGGCGGCCAGTCGAGTCCATCATACTCTGGTCGTGCTGAATTCTGCGGACGACGTGATGATCGATAAATGTAAAGCCACGAATGTCGTTTGTGTGATACCCGAGCCGGCGCCCCGCGAAATGAAACATTCCGTTCAGGCGGGATTAACCTGGATTCAGCAACATATGGAACCAAGGGCCAACGACGCCTGGATGTTGGCACCGGCTGATCTACCTGGCCTGTCCAGTCGCATCATCGATCTGGTGATCGATGCCTACGACCCAGGCGATCCGAAAATCGTTGTCCCTCGACACGGCGATCGACGCGGTCACCCGGCGATGTTTCCGTGGTCGCTAATGCACGACGTGTTTGAATTGAACGAGCATCAGGGCGTCAACCGCTTGCTGGAATGCCATGCGGTGATGGATGTACCGGTTGGGAATTCGGAAATCTTGAGCGACGTGGATACTCCTGACGACTATCAGCGATCGATAAACGGCAACCCATAAGCCGCGGCCGTTCCAAACGTGCTTAATTCCGGTCACGCAAGATCGCTTTGGCCGCATTCATTCCACACGCGCCCATCACGCCGCCGCCAGGGTGAGCGGCGGCACCACACAGGTAAAGTCCCCTCACTGGCGTGCGATGATCGGCCCAGCCGGGCACCGGTCGAAAACTGAACAACTGGTTGGCGTTCATCGCCCCTTGAAAAATGTTGCCACCTGTCAATCCGTACGTCTGCTCCAGATCGACGGGGCTAAGCACCTGGCGATGTTCCACCAAGTCTTTGATGTTAGGCGCAAACTCCGAAAAGATATCCAGGCATCGATCGGCAAACGCGTCTTTGACGTCATTCCATTGCGATCCGTTTCTCAACTCGTATGGCGTGAACTGCACAAACAGATTCATCACGTGCTTACCGGGCGGTGCGACCGTCCCATCAACGCTGCTGGGAATGGTTACCTCCAGAATCGGTCGCTCGCTCGGCTTGCCATATTTGGCATCGTCATAGGCATGTTCAATCCAATCGACGCTGTCACAAATGTGAATCGTGCCCCGGTGTTGCGGACCTGATTCACCGCCGGGGCAGCTGGTGAAATCCGGCAGTCCCGACAAAGCCAAATTGATTTTGGTGGTTGCGCTGGAATAATCGATGTTCTCAACGGCTTGACGGAATGCCGTGGGCAACAATTTCGATTCCAGAAATTTCAGGAACGTCAAGTTCGCGTCGACGCCGGACGCCACCACCGGTGCATCAAACGTTGTGCCCCGCATGTCGGTGACGCCGATGACTCGCCCGTTCTGCACGTTGATCGACGCCACGGCGGTTTCGGTCACAATTTCCACGCCCAGTTGGCGGCAGACGTTTGCGATCGACTCGGCCAGGCCGCCCATGCCACCTTGGACGTAACCCCACACGCCGCGTGCTCCACCGGCAGTTCCCATCACATGGTGCAACAACACATACGCGGTGCCCGGCGAGGAGATGGATGAAAACGCGCCAATCACGGCGTCGGTCGCCAAGGTCGCTTTCAACACGTCGGACTCGAACCAGCGGTCCAGCACTGGCCGCGCGGCGCCGGTTAACAGCTCAATCGCCTGCGGCAGTTGCTCTCCGAGCTGTTTCATTCCTTTATAGAGATTCCATGCCGTGCGTGCGTCGCGAATTTTTTTGGACATGCCAATCTTCCGCCAGCTTTTGGGCAGCGGCAGCAGATCCGGCGCGGTTTGTGACAGCGTCGGTTCCAACTGCTCGGCCACCGCTTCCAGCAGTTGTTCGTATTTGGGATAGGCGGCGGCGTCGCGCTGGCTGAATTTGGAGATTTGTTCCTGGCAAAACTGTTTGTCGGCGCTCAGCATCAGGTAGCGCCCATCGCGCGTCGGTGTAAAGGACGCCGGGTCGCGCGGCAAGATTTTCAACCCGTTTTGCTTGAGCTGAAGTTCCTCGATAATCTCTGGCAGAAACAGACTGACGACGTAGGAGGCCGTGGAAATCTTGTAGCCGGGCCAAAGTTCCTCGGTTGTGCTGCACCCGCCCAGCACGCCGCGGCGTTCCAACACGCAAACTTTTTTTCCAGCCTTGGCCAGATAAGCCGCGGTCACCAGTCCGTTGTGACCGGCCCCGATTACCACGCAATCAAATTTCCCCCCGCCGGTCATTCCTTGATCCCCGTCGTCGTGATGCCCTGAATAAACGTCTTTTGAGCTAAGAAGAATAACACGATCATCGGCAGCGTGAACATCACCGATGCCGCCAGCAGCAAATGCGTCTGGTCGCCGTATGAACTGACGAATCGTTCCAACCCGTAAGCCAGCGGAAAATGTTGGGGGTCACTCAGGTACAGCAGCGGGCCGCTGAAATCATTCCACGTTTCCACAAATTGAAATAATGCCACGGTGGCAATCGCCGGTCGGCTCAGTGGCAAGGCAATGTGCCAGAACAATCCCCACTCGCTCAGCCCGTCAACGCGGCCGGCCTCCAACAACTCATCGGGGATCGTCATGAAAAATTGTCGCAACAAAAAAATGAAAAAAGCATCACCCAAAAAAGTTGGCAGGATAATAGCCCACAGCGAATCGTACAGGCCTAACCAACTGATCAGAACAAATCGCGGTACCATGGTGATCTGCCACGGCAACAACATGGTGGCCACGACAACGGCAAACATCGGGCGGCGACCCCGCCAGCGGACGCGGGCCAGCGACCACGCCACCAGCGAACATGACACCGTTGCGCCGATCACACAGCCGCTGCACAGGACCAGCGTGTTAAACATGTATTGCCAATACGGTACGGCGGACAACGCGTCGGCGTAGTTTTGCCACTGCCAGGTTTCAGGCAACAACCGGTACGGATTGCGGGCCAGTTCTTCGGGCGATTTAAGCGCCGAAAAAAACATCACCGCCAGCGGGACTGCGAAAATAATCGCACCGGCGATTAAAATCGCGTGTTGCAAAATCGCGTTGAAAAGTTTGCTGGACATCACCGCGTTAGTGTTTTCGCACGCCAATGGTCAACAATAAATTGGCGTACAGCCGAGTGTCGCCGGTTTGAATGGTCAACACGTGATGGTCGTCGCTGGCCACGTTGTAAAACTCAAATCGATCGATTGGTTGCAGCGCGATTTCAATACCATGCTGCCTCAGAATTGACTCAAACTCCTTCCAAATGTCCGGGTCGCTGTCGACGTAGGGGCTGCCTGGTTCCGGCGCCATCGTATTGGCCACTTCGACTGGAATCGCTGACAACAGCACGTCCAACACGTCGGTGCAGTTGAGTTTGCCAGGGCACAAATTCAAACTAATTTGCGTCGCCACGGGACCTAGCCTCGAGCTGGCCGGGTAATTGCCGTCCGCAATCAACACTTTGGCGCCATGACCGGCGCGGGCCAGCACCGCGCTGATTTCCGGGTGGATCAACTTGGATTTCAACATCATTTACCTCAGCGCATGACTCATTTCGTCCAGTCGTTGCTGGATACGGGCGTCGGCCCGCTGCAACAGTTGTTCGATGGACTGCTCGGGATTTGAAATCGCCGCCTCGGCCGTATGTTCCACGGTGCGTTTCAAAAACAAAGCGCCCGGAATCACCGGAACCGGGTGCTGATTGGGGCTGGCGGCCAGCCTGACAAATTCGCTGAACAGCGGCTGGCGCCGCAAGAACGACTGAAACTCGAGATCATCCACGACCGATTGCGACACGGGAATCCATCCGCCTTGGGCGCAAGTTACCGCTGCCTGTTGGGGATCATCCAATCCAATCCAAAATTTCATAAACGCCATCGCGCCGCGGGGGTTTTTGGCACCGCGTGGCACGACGAAAAAGTTGCCGTTGACCCAGCCAGCGTCGGGTGCGCCCTCGGTGGGAAACGGCAACGGACAAACGCCAAACGTTGGAGCCGGCAACCCCAATTCCGCGCGGCGACGGGTAAACGCGTCGATGTCCCGCGTCCGCCACTGGCCGTCCATCATCAACACGTATCGGCCCACCATCGCGTCGTTTTCAACCGGCAGCAGTGGAAACGTTTTGCCGGGCAACGACTGATCGCCCCGTCGAAACACATTGATCGTATCCGAACCATACCAGCGACCGAACTGGGCGATCCACTGGGTGGCCTGTTGAATGGGTTGGGAGTCCAACAAAACCTGACTGCTGCGTTCGTCGTAAAACTTACCGCCGAACACATAGCCCCAGGCCCACAATCGCCGGGAATCCGGCAAGTAGGCGAAATAATCTGGATTGGTTGTGCTGTCCGGCGGACTGATAGTTTGCGCGATGTGATTTAACTCATCGATGGTCCGCGGCGGCTGCAACCCAAATCGCTCCAGCTCCGTTTGGTTGTAATACAGCGCGCGAATGTCCAGACCATTGCAAATCGCGTACAGGCGATTGCGATAACTGCCCAGCGATCGCGCAGCGGGAAACAGAAACCGCTCCAGCTGTTTTAGCTCGTCTTGGGTTGCAAACGCGTCGACCGGTTCGATCGCCCCCCGCGCGCCCCAGTCGCCCACGATGGGGTCGTCCTGGTTGACCAGGTCCGGCGGATCGCCGCCAGCGATCGACAAAAACAGTTTGGCTTCGAGGTTGTTGCCGGGCACGGCAATGGCTCGGACATAGTATTCGGATTGCGACTGGTTAAACCGCAGGACCACGTCATCGACCACGTCGCGATCCGCTCCGCCCCAAAAATGCCAGAACAGCACTTCACTGCGCCCCCGGAAATGTTCGGGTATCGACGCTTGGCGGTAAGCCAACCGGCCACTGAACCACAGGCCCGCCGCGACGACAACGAGGATGCAAATTGAAATCCAATTCTTCATTTCACTGCATGGCCCGGTAATGGACCCAATGTTTGGAGGTGCGGAACAACAATAACGTGCACACGACCAGCAACACAAACATCACCCAGGCCATGGCCGAAGCGTAGCCCATTTCCAAATCGGAAAACGCCGACAGAAACAAGTGCAGCGAAAACACCAGCATGGACTGGCCGGGTTGTCCGGTTCCCTCGCTCAAGATGTAAATCGAGGTGAACGTCTGCACGCTGCGGATCAGTCCCATCACCAGGTTAAAAAAGATAACGGGCGTCAACATGGGAATGGTCACGTGCCAGAATCGCCGCAGCGGTCCCGCGCCGTCGATCCGCGCCGCCTCGTACAACGATTTCGGCACGTCACCCATGGCGGCCAAAAAAATGATCATGGCGTTGCCAACCGACCACAATGCCATCAGGACCAATGCATCCTTGGAACCGAACAGCTTGAGGGGGCGTGTCCCGTTCCACCAACCCGTAATTTGTTCCAAACCCGCCACGGACATAGCACTTCGCGACTGCGTCAGCCAGTTTTGAGGCGGTACTCCCAGCCTACCTAACAGGTAATTGACGATGCCATCCTGCGGATCGAGCAACCACAACCAGAGAATGCTGGCTGCCACCACCGGAACCATGGCCGGCAAAAAAAAGATGGTGCGGTACACCGATTGGCCCCTCAGGTTCCACGACAACATCACGGCCAGACCAATGCCCAACACGATCGACAGGGGAACCGACAGCAACGCATAGTACAAGGTATTTTGCAGTGCCAGCCCGAATCCATCGCCACTGGCCACTTCGTCCACTAACCGTCGATAGTTATCGAATCCCACCCAGCGGGGTGCGTTGATCAAATCAAAACGGCAAAAACTCCAGTAAATCGAAATCAGGAACGGGTAGGCGATCAGCAACAAAAAGCCCACGATCCATGGGGACGCGAACAAAATGCCGGCGATCTGTCTTCGTTGGCCCATTGCCGTCTCGTAGGTGCCCGTCAACTGGTCGGTGGCAGCCGTTTACTG
>JBFILF010000012.1:0-25814 GCA_041599835.1 Pirellulaceae bacterium | reverse complement strand
TCGACGTGTCCTCTTATTTTGTGGACATTCAGGCCGAGGGCGGGGAATACTACGACCAGTTTGAATCCGTGTGCAAGCTGGCGAAAAGCACCAAGGTGGTTACCCTGTCGGTGCCGTCCAGCCCTCTGGGCACGCCGTTTAACGAAGAAGTCGAACGATTTAAACTACTGGTCCGACTGGCCGATGCCCAGGGCGTTCGGGTGGGAATGGTCAGCAAGACCGGACATCTGTCAGAGGACCCCGACACCGTTAGCGTGATTTGCGACCACGTTAAGGGATTGGCGCTGACGCTGGATCCCAGCCACTATATTTACCAGCGGCCCAATCCGCCCGACGTTGAGCGATTGTACAAATATGTGCACCATGTGTATTTGCGCGATACCGCCAAAGACCAGCTTCAAATCCGCGTCGGGCAAGGTGAAGTGGATTATGGCAAGCTGGTTAACTTATTGACCAAGCACAAATACCAGCGGGCATTGTGCATACAAATTATGCCGGATGACGAAACCGATCATCTCGGCGAGATTCGCAAGCTGCGGCTGCTGCTGGAAAGCCTAATCGTTTAATCTCGTTGGTGTGGCATTAATCGTTGGCATCTTCGATGACCAGCGGTTGATCATTTGCTGGATTGCAGACCCGGATGGTGCGTTTTCCGGACAACAATCGGTCGATTTCGTCGCCAATCACTTCCCGCCGCCACCCGGTGACCAGCGTCGGCGGCTCTGACAATTCGATCAGCCCTAATTTCCACGCGGCCAAAGTTCGCAGTTGTTGCGATGATCCGGCCAGGCTGGGCGCGAGTGAGGCTTCACGGCAGATGACACCCAAGCCAGTCGCTAGGAACTGGCCCAGCAAGCCCAGGTTGGGGATTCTCAGAGCAGCTGACCGTTCGGGTCGACGATTCTTGGGCAGATTGGCACCGCGTTCAATCACCCGCGATATTTCCGGCAAATATTTTTTGAATTTGGTATGCTCCATGCCGCGCAGCGATCGAATTCGCTTGATATTCACGTTTCCCCGTTTTGCCAACTCCACCAACAGGTCGTCGCGCAACACGCGGCGGGCGGGTGAATTTCGCCGCTCGGCTTCCGTTTCCCGCCATTGCCATAACTCGCGGACAATAGCCAGTTCCTTGGAGGAAAAGCTGGCGATCCCCGATATCCTCCTCCAGCGTTCTCCCGATTCTTGATTTTCCAGCTCAGTTTGTTGCCGGTCCATTTCTTCATCCAGCCACTGGGAACGCTTCAATTTGGTTATCCGTTTAATGATGGCCGCGTGGATGGCCGGTAAATGGACGACATCGTTAATCGCGTACTCTAATTGGTTTTTGTTCAGCGGGCGCTTTCGCCAATTCGTCCGCGTCTCACCCTTGGGAATTTTTTCACCGAGCAGTTTATTGGCCAATGTCGACAAGGCTGCCGGATATTCGATGCCGATCAAGCCCGCCGCAACTTGTGTGTCCACCAGGCGGCTGGGGCGCTGGCCCGTGTACTGTTGGCAAAATCGAAATTCCTCGCGTGCCGCATGCACCACCGTTTGGTGGTCGCCCGAGACCAGGAATTCCCAAAACGGCAGGGAAGATTTCATGGCAAGCGTATCGATGATCGCCAATTTGCCGCCGGCCGCCACCTGCATCAGGCACAATTCAGGCTGATAACAATCTTCGGAAACAAATTCCGTATCAAACGCAATCGTCGCTGAACCCCGAATTTCATCGCAGAACCGCACCAATTGTTCGGTGGTTTCAATGAATTCAAATTCTGGGCCTTGGTTCATGGGTGATTGGCCGGCACCGCGAAAATTGCTACCCGGGACGCTGATCGCCCGGGTCAGGACTTGAGAAATTAGCTTATCGACCTTCTCGCCGCTTGAATAGTTCAACTCGTTGGGCGACAACATGGTCGATCAAACAACGCGGATGGAATTGCGTCTGGTGTTGGCAATGCAACTGTTAGTCAGCGTTCGAAATCTCAATGAAGCTTTGGTGGCAAGCCAATGCGGCGTCGACATTATTGACGTCAAAGAACCCAGTCGCGGCTCATTGGGTGCGGCATCGGCCGGAACTCTTCGCCAAATCGCAGAGCAGCTGAGGCCGGGCGATGTGCTCAGTGCCGCTATGGGCGAACTGAACGATCGGCAGCGTCGACTGTGCCCCAACGGCTACACGTTTGCCAAAATCGGTCTGGCCGGCTGTGAACTCCAGCCGGATTGGGCACAACGCTGGTGCCGCTGGGCCAACGACATTTCAAGTGTCGCTCAACCGGTTGCCGTGGGTTATGCCGACTTTCAACGGTGTGCAGCTCCTCACCCGCTCGACATTGCGGAAGCGGCGTGCCGAGAAGGACACGGACTATTTTTGCTTGATACGCATCATAAAGACGGGCAGTGTTTATTTGATCTGCTCACGAAGCTGGAGTTGGCCAATTGGATTCGGCACCTGCACCGGCTGCCAATGCAGGTGGCAGTGGCTGGTTCGCTAGAAATTCACCACATCAGCGAAATCGCCGCGATGGGCGCGGAGATTGTTGCCGTTCGTGGCGCTGCTTGTCAGAGGTCGCGGCGTGAATCAACGATTGTAGCACATCGGATCGGCGAATTGCAAAAAGTGGTTCAGCAAATGAATCTAAAGGCGGCCGATTGATGCGGCAGTGCCGCGAAATATCTGCCCCAAACCATTTCAGGTTTCGACCCCAGTTTTTGCTTGACAAACGTCAAGCGACCCTTAAATTATCGACAATTCGATTGGATGAATCGCCGGTGCAACGCCGGGATTAACACCGGGGAACAGCAGTTAAGAATGTCGTTCAATCGAAATCTGGCACGGATGTTGTTTAGTGTGGTGGAGCCGCCGATACCGCATCGATTGGATATGGAGAAGTGAAGGGAAATGTCTGTGGCCGATTCTGTTTTGGAAGCAATCAAGCAAGGTTTTTGGGATTACGAACCGGAACAAGTCTCTTGCGATCGATTCGACGCAACGCGAGCCTTACCTGGTACTGAAGAAAAACTTGCCATCTTGGCCGATCGTGTTCGCGATGGATTGCCGTTATGGCATCCGGCAGATCGTCAAACGTATGACGACAACGAGAGTCATTGAATTGGCCTCATGGCACAGGCGCGCGACCCGTATAGAGGTCCAGTAAGAAAAGTTGCTGGCCCGGGTGGCAACGGCCATCATTCGACCGTAACACTCTTGGCCAAATTTCTCGGCTTATCCACGTCGCAGCCTCTCATCACGGCAATGTGATAGGAGAGCAACTGCAGCGGAACGACGGAGACGATGGGTTGCAGAAATTCCTCGACGCACGGAATGTAGATTACGTCGTCGGCGACTTCACAAATGCGATTGTCGCCTTCGGCCGCGATGGCAATCACGTCGCCGCCCCGCGCCTTGATTTCCTCCAGGTTTGACATGACTTTGTCATAAATAAATCCGCGGGGCATGACAAAAACACTGGGCGTATTTTCATCAACCAGCGCAATCGGGCCGTGTTTCATTTCGGCCGCAGGATAGCCTTCGGCGTGGATATAACTGATTTCTTTGAGCTTCAATGCGCCTTCCAGTGCCGTTGGGAAATTGTAATGGCGTCCCAGGTACAAAAAGTTGTTGGCATGCTGGTATTTACTGGCAATTTCACGGACGGCCTCGGTGGTCTGTAATGTTTTCTCGATGACCTCCGGCAAATTTCGGATGTGCTCCATCATGCGGCGGCCTTCGTTGTAACTGAGATGCCGCAAGCGGCCAAAGTACAACGCGAGCATGGCCAGGCACAAGCATTGGCTGGTATAGGCTTTGGTCGACGCGACGCCGATTTCCGGGCCGGCGTGCAGGTAAATGCCGCCGTCCGCCTCCTGTGCCAACGAACTGCCGACCACATTGCAAATCGCCATCGTCAAATGACCCTGCCGTTTCATCTCACGCAGCGCGGCTAACGTATCGGCGGTCTCACCGCTTTGCGTAATGGCAAAAATCAACGTGTCGTCATCCATTGGCGGATTGCGATAACGCAGCTCACTGGCGTATTCAACCTCAACCGGTAAATGGGCGATCTCCTCAAACATGTATTCGCCGACAAGCGCCGCGTGCCAACTGGTGCCACAACCGGTAAAAACGATACGGCGAATTTTCCGAAGCCGTTGCGGAGTTAAATTCAAACCACCAAAAACGGCAGTCGCGTTATCGTCATTCAACCTGCCCCGCATGGTATTCCGCAACGACGTCGGCTGCTCAAAAATCTCCTTCAACATGTAATGGTCAAAACCGCCGAGTTCGACATCGACCGATTGGATCTCCAACCGCTGCACATCGTGGTTAACAAGCCCCTGGTCGCGATGAATTACGGACAATGAACTGGCAGTGACGATCGCCAGCTCGTGGTCGGCCAGGTAAACGATCTTGTCGGTATACCCCGCTAGTGGCGAAGCATCGCTGGCGACGAAATGCTCGCCCTGCCCGACGCCAACTACTAAGGGACTGCCCAACCGCGCCGCGAAAATAGCATCCGGGTAATCGCGAAACACCACCACGATACCGTACGTTCCTCGCAAGCGCTTAATCGTCGTCTGCAACGCTTGTGTGGGCGCCGCGTACGGATCACGGCTATCCAAGGCGCGATCGCGTTCCGTCGCCAGTGCATCTGCAATCAGATGCGCGATGACTTCGGTGTCGGTATCCGAACGAAACGCGTATCCCTTGGCCACCAACCCGCTGCGCAATTCGGCGTGATTTTCAATCACACCATTGTGGGCCAAGGCCAGCACATCAACTCCACCCACGTGCGGATGCGCATTTGCGTCGTTGGGGGCGCCGTGGGTTGCCCACCGCGTGTGCCCGATGCCGGTCGTGCCGCCGCATGGATTTTGTGCCACGCGTCCAACCAACCCCGAAAGGCGGCCTGCGACTTTGACAACAGCAATCTTGTGCTTGCCGTTAAGCGTCGCCAAACCAGCGCTGTCGTAACCTCGATATTCGAGACGGCGAAGTCCTTCAAGCAAAAAGTCGGTTGCCGATTTTGAACCAACGTAACCAACAATTCCGCACATAACGTTTTCCTGGAATCACGACCTGCGAAATGTTCTCGACTATCAAGCGACGGTCGGTGCCCGGCCGGCCGTCAAGCAAAATCAACCTGGTTAAGCTTCAGATCGCCGAAAAATCCCGGGTAAGATTACCATTGTTGGTTATTTTTCCACAATGGATGTTTGCCGATGAGATTTGCTGATTGCGTCGCTCACGCGTGAAAATAAAATACTGCGGTCCACTATCCATTTTGCAAGCAAGAAATATGAGTGCCAAACCGCTTCCCCAAAGCAAACCCCGGCCCAAACTGAAGGCACATGAAATATATTTAATCGCCAACGGTGATTTGAGACTCAGTGCCAATCGAGTTTGTTGGCCAGCTCAAAAAGCGCTGGAAGACGATTTGATTCGCGCCACCCGCAAACTTGGCTACACCGTCAAGCGGGCCCATCCGTTCGATCAAAAAAAACGGCACGGGTTTATCGACTCGCAACGACACGGCCTGTCCGTGTTCCAGCGAATTCCCGAAAAGGCTCCCCTGATCGTTGCCGAAGCGGTTTGGCAATATTCGCATCACGTGTTGCATGGATTGACGACCCATGCCGGGCCCATTCTGACACTGGCCAACTGGTCTGGAACCTGGCCGGGGCTCGTGGGAATGCTCAACCTCAACGGCTCGCTGACCAAAGCCAACGTCAAATACAGCACGCTGTGGGGCGAAGATTGCCAGTCCGCGGATTTCTCCCGCAAACTTGACCGATGGCTGAGCAAAGGTCGCTTGAATCACCCCACACGGCACGTGACCCCATGGAACGACGTGCGGGTGCCGCCGCGTGTCAAAAAAATGGGGGAAGCGTTGGCAAAACAACTTCGCAATGACAAAGCCATCATGGGCGTCTTCGACGAGGGATGCATGGGCATGTTTAACGCCATCATCCCCGACCATTTGCTTAACCCAACCGGGGTATTCAAAGAACGGCTCAGCCAATCCGCCTTGTATCACGAAACGCAACAGACGCCGGATTCGCAGGCGCGAAAAGTTCGCCGTTGGATGGAATCCAAGGGAATGCAATTCCATACGGGCAAAAAACACGACACCGACCTGACCGACCAGCAGATTCTCACCCAATGCAAAATGTACATCGCGGCGCTTCGCATCGCCGATGATTTTGGTTGCGACACGATCGGCATTCAGTATCAACAGGGCCTCAAAGATCTACTGCCTGCCAGTGATTTGGTCGAAGGCATGCTCAATAATTCAGACCGGCCGCCGGTCAAAAGCCGTGACGGACGTCGTGTCTTGTACCGCGGCAACGCGCTGCCGCATTTCAACGAAGTCGATGAATGTGCGGGCCTGGACGGACTAATGACGTTTCGCGTACACAAATTACTGGCTCAACCCGTGGAAAACACGCTGCATGACCTGCGCTGGGGTGATTGGGACCGGTCGGGAACGACCGATCAGTACGTGTGGGTGTTTTTGATCAGTGGATCGGCTCCACCCGAACATTTCATCGGCGGGTGGAAAGGTGCCAGCAGCGAACGCCAACCGCCGATGTACTTCCCCAACGGAGGCGGCACGTTGAAAGGCATTTCCAAGCCGGGCGAAATCGTGTGGTCGCGGATCTACGTGCAAAACAACCGCCTCAATATGGACTTGGGCCGCGCAGGTGTCGTCAAGCTGCCGGAAAAAGAAACCCAGCGGCGGTGGCATGAAACCACGCCTCAGTGGCCGATCATGCATGCCGTCACCTATGGCGTATCGCGGGATCAAATGATGGCTCGGCACAAAAGCAACCACATCCAAGTGGCCTATGCCAAGTCGCCGGCCGATGCCGACCAGGCCATGCTGGTCAAAGCAGCCATGGCCGAGGCGATGGGAATTCGCGTGTCTGTTTGCGGCACAAAAAAGAACGGCGCCGAGTGGTATTGATCACGACCTTGGTAGCGCGGCCCGATTCCCGTTGGAATCCGCATGGCACCAAGGTAATAATTGACTAGCCGAATTCGCGTAGAATTTGGACCTCAATCGCGACGCCCGAAGTCCTCGCGACTTCGGCTTTCCATTTCAAGCAATGCAATTTACAGCCGAAATTGTCTCGATCGGCGACGAACTGACCAGCGGCCAGCGATTGGACACGAACAGCCAGTGGCTCAGCCAGCAACTGAATGACCTTGGCGTACGCGTCGTCCTGCACACGACCGTGGCCGATGACGAAGTGGCGATGGAGGCTGTGTTTCGCGCAGCAATCGATCGCTCCGACATCGTCATTTCTACTGGCGGGCTCGGCCCCACGGCCGACGATTTGACGCGTCAAGTCTTGGCCGGCGTTGCCGCTGCGCCGCTGCGGCTGGATCAGCCGTCGTTGGATCACATCAAGTCGTTGTTTGCCCAGCGCAATCGCCAGATGTCGGAAAGCAATGTGGCCCAGGCGTATTTTCCCGAAGGCGGCAAAATCATTGCCAACCAATTCGGCACGGCGCCCGGAATCGACTTTCACTTCACCAACGCTCCCCGCCGCTGTCGCTGGTTTGCCCTGCCCGGCGTGCCGGCGGAACTCAAAATGATGTGGCAGGACTATGTGGCCCCGCAAATCGTCAGCGGATGGCCCACACGACGCGTGATCTGCCATCATTCAATCCACTGTTTTGGTGCCGGCGAAAGTGAAATTGAATCACGCCTGCCCGACATCATCCGCCGAGGCCGCCAACCGCAAGTCGGAATCACTGCCAGCAAGGCAACGATCACGTTGCGAATTTCAGCCGAAGCCGACAGCGAGATCGCCTGCCAGGAACTGATTCAACCGACGGCCATGCTGATCCGCGACACATTGGGCGACCTGGTTTTCGGTGATTCCGGCGAGACGCTGCAACAAGTCGTCGTGCGAATGCTGCAATCGCGGCACCAAACGCTGGCTGTCGTCGATTTCGGATTGGAAGGAATGGTGGCCAATTACCTGAACCGGGCGGACACGGAAATGGCCGCATTTGTCGGCGGTTGGATCATGAGAAATCATGCGGATATTCAGGCGACGGCGCGGGCGGCACGCGATTTTTTTGACTCGGATTGGGTTTTGGCCGTCGGCCCGCTTCGAAGTTCGCCGGGCGACAACCGGCGCGACGTTTGGCTGCTGGACGAACGCGAAGCGCGGCACGAGACATTCGACGGCAACTGCCATCCGGATCTATTGCCCGAACGTTCGGTCAAGCAGGCGCTGAACTGGCTTCGGCTCTCACTTAAATGAAGTGGGCGTCAGCGTTTGGGCGGCGACTGGCGAACCAGTTGGCTGATCTGTTTAAATTCAGCCGTTCCCGATACCTCGCACCACTCAAACAACGCGGACTCGGTGGTGGTCAACGTGACGCCCGATTGTTCCATCCTCCGCAAGGCCGTGTTATGGTCGATGGCGAATCGCGAACCAACGGCGTCGACCGCTACCCACACGTCAAATCCCATCGAGATAAAATCCAAGGCGGTTTGCTGCACGCAGACGTGCGTTTCGATGCCGCACACCAGGACCTGGTAGCGGTGTTGCCCGGTAAGCTGGCCGACCACCTCCTGGCACTCGCGGCAACTGAAAAGAAGTTTTTCGTCGTTGACTGTCAGCCGATCAGCCAGCTCCGGCACCGTGTGCCCCAAACCCTTGGGGTACTGTTCGGTACAAAACGTGCCGACCGATAACACTTTGGCGGCGTCGACCAGCCGCCCGATGTTCCACACGAGATTTTCGTGCCCGTCGATCAGTGGGACGAGTTTTTGTTGCACGTCGACGACCAACAGTGCGGAATTTTGGCGTGACAAAAGCAACGGACTGCGGCCGCTCTCTAAGTTAACCGCGATTTCTTCGTAAGGATCGTCATTGTTCATTCAAAATCCACGTCAAATTGACTCAGATACCAAATCAGCTGCGGCGGCCGGCCATCCGTCGCGCCGGACGACGACCACCTGTTCAACGTTGTCGATTTTCGGCAAAATCGGTTTCCGCAACAATTGGCAGTTATAAAATAAGAAGATGAAATTTCAGGCCACTACGATATTGACAGTCCGCCACAAGGGGATCGTTGCCATGGGCGGCGACGGGCAAGTCACCTTGGGAACGGCGGTCATGAAGGCAGATGCCGTCAAGATTCGCAAACTGTTTGACGGAAAGGTCCTCTGCGGATTCGCCGGCAGCAGTGCCGATGCCTTTGCATTGCTGGAACGGTTTGAAGAAAAACTTAAGGATTATCCTTCAAATATTCAGCGGGCGGCCACGGAACTGGCCAAACAATGGCGGATGGACAAAGCTCTCAGGCAATTGGATGCGCTAATGTCCGTGGCAGATGAAAAATATAACTTGTTGGTCAGCGGGACCGGCGATGTGATCCAGCCGAGTGACGGCATTATTGGAATTGGATCGGGCGGCAATTACGCCATTGCCGCAGCCCGGGCCCTTAAGTCATTCACGGAAATGACGGCCAGCGAAATTGTCCGTCACTCGTTGGAGATTTCGGGAGGAATCGATATCTATTCGAATCGAAACATCGTCGTGGAGGAAATTGAGTGTCCGGAGTGACGATCAGCGAACCCGCGCCGGCTAAATCAGCAGCTATCTTGACGCCGCGCGAAGTGGTCAACGAACTGGACCGATACATCATTGGCCAGGATGACGCTAAACGAGCGGTGGCCATCGCCATGCGCAATCGCTGGCGGCGCCAACAGTTGTCCGACGACATGAAAAATGAAGTCGCTCCCAAAAATATCTTGATGATCGGTTCCACAGGCGTTGGCAAAACGGAAATCGCGCGGCGGCTGGCCAAGTTGACCGACGCGCCGTTCATCAAAATCGAGGCGACCAAATATACCGAAGTCGGTTACTACGGCCGCGATGTCGAAAGCATGATTCGTGAATTGGTGGAAAATTCGATCTCGCTGGTTCGACAGCGCGAACGGTCCAAAGTCGAAACCGAAGCGAATGAGCGGTCGATCGAACGACTTTTGGATATGCTGTGCCCAAAACCGGTCGAGTTTTCCGTCACAACCCAGTTCGGCGATAACGAGTCAACTGCTGAGTCGGCTGAGGAATCGTACAAGCGGACCCGCGGCCGGATGAAGCAAATGTTGCTGGCGGGTGAACTCGATCAACGCAAAGTCGAGATGACCATCGAACAAAAGACCAGTCCGATCATGGTGGGCGGCTTGGGCATGGAACAAATGGACATGGACTTTCAAGGCATGCTGGAAAAAATCATGCCGAAATCGTCGGTCCGCCGTGAATTGACGGTCCCACAAGCTCGCGATGTGATTTTTGAACAGGAATGCGAAGCTCTACTGGAACCTGAAAAAATCAATTCGATGGCAATTGAACTGGCAGAAAACCTGGGCATCGTGTTTCTCGACGAACTCGATAAGGTTGTCGCCAGCGAATCGAAAGGCGCCGACGTGTCACGTCAGGGCGTGCAACGCGATTTGTTGCCCATTGTCGAGGGCACCACGGTTCAAACGAAATACGGTTATGTCCGCACCGACCATATTCTCTTCGTGGCCGCAGGTGCCTTTCACAAGTCCAGCCCCAGCGATTTGATGCCGGAACTACAAGGTCGCTTTCCTATCCGGGTTGAACTGAATGATTTAACGAAGGACGATTTTGTCCGAATCCTGTCCGAACCCAAAAACTCCTTGACGCGGCAGTACGAAGCGCTGCTGGAAACCGAGGGCGTAACGCTCAAGTTTCGAGATGACGCGATCGAAGAACTGGCAAATTACGCCTTTAAGGTAAACCAGTCGAATCAAAATATCGGCGCCAGGCGGCTGTATACGATTCTGGAAAAAATGTTGGAAGAACTCAGCTTTGAGGCGCCCGACATGAAAATGGGTCGCGTCGAAATTAACGCCGCCTATGTCCGCGAACGCCTCGACCAGATCACCGAAGACAGCGACCTGTCCAAATTTATTCTGTAAACCATTCCTTCCTCTTCCTTCCTCGGGCAGCCAGCATGCGAAGGGCGGAGAGCATGCGAAGGGCGGGCAGAAGTCCGGTGGCACCTGGGCATGGCTCCCGGTAATTCCGGTCGCCGGCTTAGCCGAGGCAAAATGCACTTTACGGTGCCACTTCGATTCTTGTACAAGCCTTCGGTCCAAATCGCCCCCCGCACGCCAAGGACTGAAAGATGTTTGAAAGTCAAACGCATTCGCTAGCGTCGCTGACGTTTCTGGTCCAGTTAACTGGATTGCTGTTAATCATCTGTTACCGTCTTCGTGGCCCGCGCAGCCGGTTTAACCAAATCGGGTTGTTGTTCGGCATATTGCTAATTGCCGCTTCGAGCATCGGCTGCCTGATGGCGGATTGCAGCACTGGATTGGTTCAAGGCGTGGTGATCGTGGTGGTGGCGGTGTGCACAACGATGGAGTTTGGCGGGTCCAGTCGTCCAGCCAGTTTCTAACCCGGGTACGGGCCGTGATTCTGGACCAACGGACCGCTCTGTCTGGTCCGGATAAGGGATGCTCTGAAGTCGCCGCAATCTGGCGCGGCCAGCCGCAAGGTTTCGTGGGTTCAAAGCGTCAAATTTTTGCTCTCCCGCAAACTCACTCGGGCCAGCTAGCTGAGGCGATGCAAATCTTGCACATCGACATAATCGGTGAGGCGGGATTTTTCGCGAAGATTGACAAAATCGAAAAAAACCTACCCGCTCGCGCCCGCTTTGTCCGAAAACAATTATCGGGTTCGACTTCCACAAGTCGCCCGGGGGGAATCTTGGCGTGCGTCTCTTGCGCACGATTAAGTCCACTATGACCCGGCGCGTGGATGATTGGATTCGATGGCAATGACACCCGTCAGGGGCTGCGTCATGCCACCACTCAAAAACACTTAGTTTTCGAATCTGTTACCCGGGTTCCAGCTTTGACCCAAGCTCCGGGCCGACAGAGATCGATAGTGGTCAACGCAATTATCTCAGGAGGGGAACAAATGCGACGTTTATTGTTGGGATTAGTGGTTGCCGTGGCAACTCTGGTTCCAAACCTCGCAAACGGCGATGATCAAACGATCGCCCGGCACATCATGTCCAAGCTTCAGTTGGAACAGCAACGAGGTGCGCTGAAAGGCTTCCACATCGACATGCGAGTCGATCGAGGGACGGTTTGGTACAAGGGATTTGTTACCAACCAATACCAAAAGAACATGATCCTGCGAATTGCCCAACAAGCCAAGCGGCTGGGCGTGGTGCAGGTCGTCGATGACATTTCGGTCCGTCAGCAACAACAGCCGGTATACCAATACCAGGCCCCGCAACCGATGGCGCAGCAGCCGGAACTGCAACAAACCGGCTATATGCAATACGACGTGGCCGTGCCGCAGGCCGGAGCCAACATTCCATCACCGCAGCAGCAGCCGCGTTCGATCCGACCGATCCGCACTCGGCAAATGGCGACGCCTGTTTCTGGCCAGCCGCTGCCGATGGCTCGGTCCGGCGCAGCACCCATGCCGGCGGCTGGCGACAGCCCCTCGGTCCCGGGTTATGCCTGGCCGTCCTACGCACCGCACCCAAACTATGCGGCTGCGACGTATCCACAGCAATACGCTCCGTCCGCCTGGCCCTACATCGGCCCGTTTTACCCGTATCCGCAAGTCCCCTTGGGATGGCGCAAAGTGACCTTGGAATGGGATGACGGCTGGTGGTGGTTGGATTTCCACAACCGTTAATCTCGTCGATCCAATGACGTTGACCTCAAAACGCCCTTGCCGGACATCCGGCAAGGGTTTTTTGTTGGTGGCGCCGCCATGTCTCAAGTCTCAATGTTTTTGCCGATCGCTGACTCCCGTTGAGATCTCAAATCCCAAAGTTTGCGATCGTTGGCGGGCGTCCGTGAATGCATGCTTTTGCATTCAGCTGGCTAACGGAAGCGCGCGTGTTTTTTCGGAAATATCCGAATCAAGTGAAATATCCGAAAGTTCCACGCAGTTTAACACGATAACAACTGCTAGACGTACATCGATCAACAAGGGTACTGTTATGGCCTGCAAAAAATTCACGTCATCGCTGGCGATTGCCATCCTGGGTCTGTCTTCGATGATGGTGGCTGGGTGCTTCACCTCAACGGGACCATCGCTTGGGGTGTTAAGCATACCGATTCCCGTGAGTCCGTACTTTCAGAAAGCCAAAGAAGACAAATGGCACATCCACGAACGGTACGCTCGTGTGCCGATTTTGGGCCCGCTGACCTCGGGTGGACCAGCCATCGCACTCGATCCTCCCACGGATGACGAAGTCTGGTGGGCGTTGGAACGAGCTCGCCCGGTGCAAGGCGGCTGGCCGTTTTTGCATGAAGTACAGCGAAACAACGTGCGGATTGTGAAGGAGAAAATTGCGGATTACGTTGATCCACCTCGCGTGATTCCGATGATTGGCCCGGCTCAATTACACCACGTTCATTACAAATGCACCGTGTATTTCACAGAGCGCACCATCGTTGGCTGGCCGATTCCGCATACGCTTGAGGACGAGGATGCGATGGAAGTTATCTACATTGACCACAACCATTTCCATATGGTCGGCAACGTAGATCTGGCCGAGACCGGCACTTATTAAATCAAGACATTTCGCAAACTTGAACAACTTTGTGGGCGAGTCGGGTGCCTAGCCTGACTCGCTTTTTTTGCGCTGGCCGGTTAAAAACATCCTCAGTCGCTCACGCTGCCCGCCGACTGATCCCGTCTTCGCCGTTTGCCGGCTGGAAGTTGACCAGTTCTCGCACGGCATAACTTTTCTTGTCTTGATTGGCGTAATAGATTCGCGCGTTGACTTCGCCCAGCAGGCCCAAACTAAAAAACTGCAGGCTGGCAACCGCCGTCACGCATGCCAACAACAACAGTGGATTGCCTGTCATGTCCACCGAGCCAAACCATTTCATGCCGCCAGTGACCGCGAATGCGATCAAGCTCATCAATCCACAAATCATTCCCAGTCCGCCAAACAACTTCATGGGGCTGGCAAAGTACTTCAGCATGTACTTGACAGTGATCAAGTCCAAAACGACACGAACTGTTCGATCAATACCGTACTTGGTTTGGCCGAATCGCCGGGGATGATGTCGAGTCGGAATCTCCAGGCAACGGGCACCGCGCCAATGCGCTAGAATCGGAATGAACCGGTGCATTTCACCATACAGTTCCAATTCGCGGGCAATGTCGCACCGAAACGCCTTGAGCGTGCAACCCAAATCGCGAACCGGGAATTTCGTTACCTTGGCGATGATCCAATTTGCAATCTTGGAGGGCAATTTGCGAAGCAACCAGCCATCCTGGCGATGAACCCGCCAGCCGTGCACCAGATCGTATCCCTGGTCCAGTTTTTTTAGCATGACCGGAATATCGTCGGGCTCATTTTGCAAATCGCCGTCGATCGTGACGATGTACTTTCCCCTGGCATGCTGGATACCGGCGAACATCGCGGCAGTTTGACCGAAATTACGGCGGAGCAGCACCAATTTGAGAGCGGCGTCCCGTTTGGACAGCTGCAGGAGTTCCTGCGTGGTTCCGTCCATGGACCCATCGTCAACGGCGACAATCTCGTAACTGCGTTGGTCGCCGCACATCGCAGCCGTTAACCGACGATGCAGCGGCACAACATTGTCGATTTCATTGTATAGCGGGACGACAATCGAGACTTGCGGTGGGTTGTCGGGCGAATTCACACAGATTCCTTTCTGATTGGGCGCCGACGGTGGAGTGGCGAAGTCTAAGAAATGCCGATAGCCACAACAATGTCAGCTGTCCTCGTCGCCGCGACATTTGCCCAGCAACCTAGCTAGCTGGCTGCTCGTTCGTTGCAAGCGGTCTGTGAGACGGACCGGGATTCCGCTATAGATCCCAACCGGACTCCTCTCTGACAAAAAGCGCCTAACCAACTGGACCGCTTTCGCGATGTCCACCGATCAGACTTTGGTATCCAGCTCCAGTCGTCCATTTCGCGTCCGCTTGCGGTCCGATTTGTCGTTTGTGCGCCACGTGTACCAGGGTCGCGACTACTGGGTGGTTAAAGACCCGCTGACGCTCAAATTCTATCGATTTGAAGAAGAAGAGTTTGCTTTGCTGCAGATGCTGGACGGTCAGACCAGTCCCGATCAGATTCGCCGACGTTTTGCATCGAAGTTCGCGCCGCAAAAAATCACCAATCAAGAGCTTTTTCAGTTCGTCGGCTCGCTATACCGCAGTGCTTTGTTGGTGTCCGACGCCAGCGGGCAGGCCAGTCCCTTACTGGAGCGGGCGGACAAAAACCGGCGTCGCCAGTTGCGCGGTTCACTGACCAATATCCTGGCAATTCGACTTCGCGGGTTTGACCCCGACGGATTATTAAGTTGGCTCAATCGCTATCTTCGTTGGGTCTTTAGCTGGCCGGCGTTTCTGGCTGGACTTTTGTTGCTGGTTTCGGCAGGCGTGCTCATCCTGACACACTTTGAGCAATTCCAGCAGAAGTTGCCGGCATTTCACGAGTTCTTTGCCGCCAAGAATTGGTTGTGGTTGGGCGTTACGCTGGCCCTCACCAAGGTTTTGCATGAATTCGGGCATGGACTAGCCTGCAAACGATTCGGCAGCCAATGCCACAGTATGGGCGTCATGTTCCTGGTACTGATGCCGTGTCTGTATTGCGACGTCAGCGACTCATGGACGCTGCCCAACAAATGGAAGCGCGCGGCAATCGCAGCGGCCGGGATGTACTTTGAGTTCGTATTGGCAGCGATGGCCGCATTTGTGTGGTGGTATAGCCAACCGGGCACAATCAACATGCTGGCGCTGAATGTCGTGTTTATCTGTTCGGTCAGCACCTTGTTGTTTAATGCCAATCCGCTTCTGCGTTTTGACGGCTACTACATCCTGTCCGATTTGATTGAAATCCCCAACTTGCGCCAAAAGGCTTCCAGTATTCTGCATCGGGCCAGCGGCCGCTGGCTGTTGGGTTTGCAACACTCCGAAGATCCATTTTTGCCGAAAACCAATCGGTGGCTTTTTATTGCCTACAGTATCGCGGCCGTGATTTATCGCTGGTTAATTACGGCATCGATATTCTGGTTCCTGTACCAGTTGCTGGAGCCTTATGGATTGAAGCTGATCGGTCAGGCCATTGCGATGATGGCAATTTACGGACTGATCGGCATCCCCCTCGTTCAACTTGTTCGATACTTTTCCGTTCCTGGGAGAATTGGAGCCGTGAATCCGATCCGATTTGGCGTCACCGCCGCGGTGATGTGCCTGCTGCTTGTCGCCATGCTGCTGATACCGACACCGCACAATGTCCGCTGCAGCTTTATCGTGCAGCCGCAGAAGGTTGCCAACGTGTTTGTCGAAGTTCCAGGCCAAGTGCAACAGATTCTCGCCCGAGAAAATCAACAAGTGCGGCGGGGACAACCGCTGCTGGTTCTCGAAAGTCCCGAACTGGTCGAGTCCGTTACTCGGCTGGAAGGTGACGCCAATCGGGCCAAATCGCGCTATCATGCCACGGTGCAACAAGCGCACTTTGATCAGTCCGCGGAAAAAGAAGTCGAAGCGTCGTTGGCGACGTACCAGGCCATCACCCAACACCTGGAACAGCGCCGACAAGACCTGGCGCGGCTGGTCATCTCAGCACCGATCGACGGACAAATTCTGACGGCCAGCCACGTACCCCCTCCGGAATCTGATTCGGGACGCCTCGGCACGTGGCACGGTCATCCGCTGCAGAAGCGTAACCAGAAAGCATTTCTCGAACAGGGAACGATCGTTTGCCAGCTCGCGCCGACTGAACGCAAGTTGGAGGCGACATTGGCGATCGATCAATCCGACATTGAATACATCAAATCAGGACAGCCGGTGAAGCTGTGGATTCGCCAGTTGCCCGGCACGATCGTCAAGTCGACTATCGATACGATTTCGCCACAGGAAATGCAGTTTGTTCCCAAAGCTTTGGCCGGGAAATATGGAGGCACCATCGTCACGACGACGGACGCCAACGGACTGGACAAACCTCAAAGTACGATTTATCAGGTTCGCGTCCCCCTGGACGACTTCGATCGACCCATCCTCGCCGGAGCCACCGGAGTGGCCAAAATCCGGGCCGGCCATCTCACCGTAGGCCAACGAATCTGGCGATTCATCTGCCACACTTTTCGGTTTGAGCTGTAGCGTTGCCCCGCTCCGCGGATGATGGTGACCGGGCAATCGAGTTGTAGTGAATTTCTGCCTGCGCCTCTTCAGCGTTTTTGCCCACGCTTGTTTTGGCCGAAATGTCGGCACAATCCGAACGGTTCGCTTAAAGCGCAAACCTGCTGTACGTGGACGCTCTTCGCTAATTCTCCAGGCTTCACTTCCTATTGGACGATAGCAGCCTTGTACCGCACCACCAGCAACAAAGGCATCCATTTATGACGAAGATGGAACATCGTGACGCCGACCCGGACTGTTCGGACATGGAAGAAGTCGAAACGGTCAAACGGTCCCGTCGAATCAGCACTCGAACCACATCGCTGCAAACGCCGCTGGAAACTTATCTTCGGGAAATCAATGAAACTCACCTGCTGACCGCCAGCGATGAACAGGAGCTGGCGCATCTGATCGCCCAGGGGGACCTACGGGCACGCGATCGCATGGTCCGTGCCAATCTGCGACTGGTGGTCAATATTGCCCGCGGTTACACCGGAAAGGGTTTGGGGCTGCAGGATTTGATCGAGGAAGGCAATCTGGGCCTGATGCGAGCCGTAGAAGGATTCGATCCCGGCGTCGGTACCCGCTTCAGTACCTATGCCAGCTACTGGATCAAGCAATCCATCAAACGGGCGCTGATCAACTCCGCCAAAACCATCCGCATCCCAGCTTACATGGTGGAATTGCTTTCCAAATGGCGAAGAGCCTCGTCTCGATTGATCGATGAGCTGGGCCGAAATCCGACGCCCGAAGAAGTGGCGCGGATGCTGGGACTGCCCAAGCGCAAACTACCCATCATCAAAAAGGCCATCCAGATCTACAATTCCTCACCCCAGACCGATCAAGCGGACGCCGGTTGGTCGTTGGGCGAAATGGTCATTGACGAGCGGATGCGGACGCCCGACGACGAGTTGCTGGAAAACGACGTGCTGACGAGAGTCATGGAAATGATGCACGATCTCGAACCGCGTGAAGCAACCGTATTGCAGATGCGATTCGGTTTGGGCCACACCGAACCACATACTTTGAAAGAGATTGGCCAGCAACTTGGCTTGACGCGTGAGCGCGTACGCCAGATCGAAACGGAAGCGCTGCGTAAACTGGGTGACGGCTTGCGTGATCCGCGCGACCTGGAAATTAACTACCCGTTTCGCAATTAGGAACGCTCGCTGGGACTGACCCCGCGACGCTTGCGCCACCAACATCCGTACATCATTCGGGCCTGCCGTTTCATCAGGCCGATGCTTTGCAACTGCCTGACGCTGCCCCGCCCGCCGGCACCGGTTCTGTCCACCATTACATAAAGCCCGCTGGTGTTGTTGACTGGCAGCACGGTTCGGAAAATCGTATAATCTCGTTAACCCGCCTGGTCAGTGCGGGTTTTTTTCATTGTGTCCCGGCCGACCACCGCCGACGATTCTGTTTGAGTAAACCTTGTCAGCCGACTTTGGCCCGATGACGACGACCGAAAAGCCACAAACAACAACTCAGCAGGACGTCGCTGGCCAGCGCATTCTGGTCCTGGATTTCGGTTCGCAATATTCGCAATTAATCGCCCGCCGCGTTCGCGAAAACAACGTTTATTGCGAAATCGTCCGGCACGATATTTCACCCGCGCGGGTAATTTCACATAACGCTTGCGGATTGATTTTGTCCGGTGGGCCCAGCAGCGTGTACCAAGGCGAGGCACCTCGTTGCGATCCGGGAATTTTCGAATTGGGAATTCCAATCCTCGGAATCTGTTACGGAATGCAACTCGTTTGCGACGCTCTGGGCGGCAGAGTCCACAGCACACCAGCCCGCGAATACGGCCGGGCCCAGTGCACCGTGACACAGGCCGACGATTTGCTGGCGGACTGGCCGGCCCAAGCCCAGGTCTGGATGAGTCATGGTGACCAGGTGCACGAAGTATCCGACGAGTTTATTCCACTGGCACGGACCGCGACTTGCCCGATTGCAGCGGTCAAGCACCGGGAGTTGCCGATTTATGGACTGCAGTTCCACCCTGAAGTCACCCATACGCCTCAGGGCGGAACGCTGCTCGACAATTTTTTGAAAAAGATTTGCGGATGTAGGGGCGATTGGCGATTGGCGGATTTCGCTTCTAATTCCATCCAGCAACTTCGCGAACTTGTCGGATCGGACCGGGTCATTTGCGGTTTATCCGGCGGCGTCGATTCAGCCGTCGTGGCGGCGTTGTTGTACAAGGCGATTGGCGACCAGCTGACGTGTATTCTGGTCGACAACGGATTGCTCAGAAAAAGTGAAACCGATATCGTCGTCCAGGAATTCTCCCAGCACTTTCGCACTGACTTGCGGGTCGTCGAAGCCAAACGAGAATTTCTGGACGCGCTGCAAGGTGTCACCGAGCCGCAGGAAAAGCGCCGACGCATCGGGCACGTATTTATCGACACGTTTCGGGCCGCCGCTGCGGACATACCCAGCGCCAGGTTCCTGGCGCAAGGAACCTTGTATCCCGATGTGATTGAAAGTGGGGCAGCTCCGGATGGCCCCGCCGCCACGATCAAAATCCACCACAACGTCGGGGGATTGCCGGAGGAATTGGGATTCGAATTGATCGAACCGTTGCGCGATCTGTTTAAGGACGAAGTTCGCAAGTTGGGATTGGAACTTGGATTGCCGGAATCGATCGTGTGGCGGCACCCGTTCCCCGGTCCCGGGCTGGCCGTGCGGTGCCTGGGCGAAGTGACGGAACCGCGACTAGCCATGTTGCGCGAGGCGGACGCAATCTTGTTGGACGAAATTCAATCGGCGGGATGGTATCGAGAAACGTCACAAGTGTTCGCCGTATTGTTGCCCGTGCAAAGCGTCGGCGTGATGGGGGATGATCGGACGTACGAAAACGTGGCGGCGATCCGATGTGTGCAGTCAGATGATTTTATGACCGCCGACTGGTCCCGCCTGCCCTATGATCTGTTGGCCACCATCAGCACGCGCATCATTAACGAGGTGGCTGGTATTAACCGCGTTTGTTATGACATCAGCAGTAAACCGCCCGCCACCATTGAGTGGGAATAGCCAGTGAAAGGACGCCGACGCGCCGGCAGGGGATCAAGCTAACGCATGTCCAAGCAATACATTTTTACGATCGCCAACCTGGTTAAGAAGTATGGCCCGCGCGCGGTCCTCAACGACATTTGGCTGGCATTTTATCCCGGCGCAAAAATCGGCGTGCTGGGCCGCAACGGATCCGGCAAGAGCACCTTGCTTAAGATCATGGCCGGAGTCGATTCGGAATTTGACGGCGAAGCCAGGCTGACCGACGGTTTTACGCGCGGCTTTCTGCCCCAGGAACCCCAACTTGATCCATCCACGGACGTTTGGGGCAATGTGCAGACGGCCGTGGCTGACCGTCGTGCCTTGTTGGATGAGTTCAACGAGTTGACGGCCAAATGCGGCGAAGACCTGCCGCCGGACCAAATGCAAAAGGTTTACGACAAACTTGCCCGCGTCCAAGACAAGATCGACGCCACCAATACCTGGGAACTTGACCGTGAAATTGAAATCGCCTTTGACGTGATGAACCTGCCGCCGCGCGATGCCGACATCGGCCATCTGTCGGGAGGCGAAAGACGTCGTGTCGCGTTGTGCCGGCTGCTGCTGCAAAAACCGGACTTGTTATTGCTGGACGAACCCACCAATCATCTGGATGCCGATTCCGTGCAGTGGCTGGAACGCCACCTGCACCAGTATCCGGGGACCGTCGTTGCGGTGACCCACGATCGGTATTTCCTGGATAACGTCGCGGGTTGGATCCTGGAGTTGGACCGGGGAGAAGGCCATCCATTTGAGGGCAACTACTCGTCGTGGCTGGAGCAAAAACAGGCGCGATTGCAAACGGAACAGAAAAAAGCTGATGCCAGGCAAAAAACCCTGCAGCGCGAATTGGAATGGATCCGCATGGCGCCGCGAGCCCGGCAAGCTAAAAGCAAAGCTCGGATCAACTCCTACGAAAAGATGGCTGCCGAGGGATTCCGCGACCAGCAAGACGAATTTGAAATTCAAATCCCGCCCGGCCCGCACTTGGGGGACCTGGTTATTTCGGCGGAAAACATCTCCAAGTCGTTTGACGACAAAGTGCTTTTTGAAAACCTGACGTTTCAGCTGCCGCCCGGCGGAATCATCGGCGTCATTGGGCCGAACGGAGCTGGAAAGACTACGCTGTTTCGCATGTTCATCGGCGACCAGCAGCCCAGTTCCGGCGCGCTGCGCATCGGTTCGACCGTGGAAATGGGATATGTCGACCAGTCCCGCGATGCGCTGGATCCGGACAAGACCATCTATGAGGAAATCAGCGGTGGCCACGACACCATCGAAATGGCCGGTCGAAAAATTAACGCGCGTGCTTACGTTACGCGGTTTAATTTTCGCGGGACCGACCAGCAAAAAAAAGTCGGCGACTTGTCTGGAGGAGAACGAAATCGCGTCCACCTGGCCAAACTGTTGCGGCGTGGTTCAAACGTGCTGCTGTTGGACGAACCGACAAACGACCTGGATGTCGACACGCTGCGGGCGCTGGAGGAAGCCATCTTGAATTACGTGGGCTGTGTCGTCGTGATCAGCCACGACCGTTGGTTTCTGGACCGCATCGCCACACACATTCTGGCTTTCGAAGGTGATGCTTACGTGCATTGGTGCGAGGGCAATTACCAGACGTATGAGCAGCAACGGCGTGAACGGCTGGGTCTGAAAGAAGACGAGCCGATGCGGTTCCGGTACAAAAAGCTACTGCATGGCTGATTTGTGGCACCGCCACTCAACCGGATGCTGGATGCTGTTCCAGCCAGAGCCGCGACTGAGTGTGAACAGGAAAGCGGGCAGAGAACGCAAAGCGCCGCCCTACAAATTCTCCAGCACAAATTGAGTCATCATTTCATACATATGCAATTGCTGCTCGGGATCCCGGATGCCGTGTCGATTGTTCGGGTAGACCATTAACTGGAATTGTTTGCCTGCATTTTGCAGTTCATGGGCCAGCTGCAATGTGTTGCTGAGGTGCACGTTGTCGTCAATCGTTCCGTGAATCAAAAGTAGTTTGCCGTGCAAGTCACCAGCGGCCTCAACAACGGACGAAGACTTGTA
The DNA here is from genome assembly GCA_041599835.1 of Pirellulaceae bacterium. Lineage (GTDB taxonomy): Bacteria > Planctomycetota > Planctomycetia > Pirellulales > Pirellulaceae > CAJQPP01. Next base: position 3,536 of record JBFILF010000012.1, on the reverse strand, counting down.
ACCTTCCGGATTATTTTGCGGCGTATCCATGTAGCGTTCAGTGTAAATGGCATCGTAATTCTTCCAGTCCGTCACCGGCGCACCGGAAATTCCAGCTTTGAATAAATCGCAATGGGTCATGGCGTAGGCGGTCATGTAGCCTCCATAACTCCAGCCCCAAATCCCGATCCGTTCACTATCGACCCATTGTTTTTGCTTAAGCCAGGCCATGCCCGTCTTGATGTCTTGCAGTTCGTGACGGCCAAGGTCGCGATGAATCGGCCAGGCAAATTTGGCTCCGCGGTACGACGCCGAGCGATTGTCGCACATCCAAATTACGTACCCTTTTTGCGCCAAATACTGATGCCAAAGATACGTTGCTCCGCCGAACCGGTCCCGAACCCTCGGGGCTTGTGGTCCAGAGTAAACGTGTACCAGAACCGGATATTTTTTGTTCACGTCAAAGTCCGGTGGCCTGATGATCTGGGCATTTAACAGTAAGCCGTCTTCGATCGGTACGTTGACAAATTCGGGTTCAGTCAACCGAAAGTGTCGCAACCGGTCGTCCAAATTGGGCCATACCGAACGCACGAAGCTGCCGTCCGCTCGCCGGAGATGGACATGTGCCGGCCGATCCGCCTGGCTGAATTCATCAAAAAAATAGCTGAAATCGTCATTGAAGCGGACGGAGTGCGTGCCCTTGCCACTGGTTATCGTACGGATGCCGCCGCTGGCCAGATTCGCAACGAGAGCGTCCACTTGCGTCGGGTTCGTGGGGCTGCCGGTAAAAAACACTTGGGAATTATCTGGCGACACACCCAAAAGCGAACGCACTTCCCATCCGCCATCGGTAATTTGCTTGATGAGTTCGCCGGAGGGCCCGTAGTGGTAGAGATGATTAAAGCCATTCCTGGGGCTGAGCCAGACAAACGTCCCATCGTCCAACCAAACCGGATCGCCTGGCGTCTCGATCCAAGCCGGTGTTTCGTCTCGAAACAACCTCACGACATCGCCAGAATTTGGATCCACCCGGTACAAATCCAACCAGGTTTGCTGCCGGTTTTGGATTTGCACCAGGCAATGGTCGCCGTTGGGGTTCCAACTGACGCGGGAAATCAACATTCCATCGATCAAGCCGTCGGTTGGAAAGTCGATCCAGCGAAGTTTACGCGAATGGACCTGGTAGACGCCCAGCGAAACCGACGGTAACGGATCTCCGGCTTTGGGGTACGGAGTGATTTCGTACCGGCCACGCACCGGCAAGTGATCGGTGACCGTGTATCGCGCGACCGCTGATTCATCGAAACGCAAAAACGCAACATACCGGGAATTCGGGCTCCACCAAAATCCTTTGAAATTGCCCCGGCCGTACAACTCTTCCTGGTAAACCCAATCGAGTTTCCCGTTGAGGATCTGTTCGCTACCGTCGGACGTAATCATTAACGGCTCGCCCGATAAATCGCTTAACAACTTCAAATCACCGTTTTGCACGAAGGCGACCGTTTGGCCCGTCGCATTCAATGTTGCCAGCTCAGCGGGTTGATTGTCCGAACCCAATCGACGAGCTAATTTCTGTTCAGTGTGGTAGGCGTAAGTGCCGCCGGAATGTTCAAACAGGAAAATGCTTTGACGGTCGGCAATGGGCAGATTTGCACCGCGAATGATTTCGCCAGCCGTCGATCGTTGGACGCCGTCGATTTTCTCGAGGGCCGCCATTACTTCATCGCGATCCCATGGGAATTGCAGCCGCGATTCGGCACCGGTCGCCGCATCGACCAGGACTTTGCGCCGGTTTTTCTCCACGACGTAGGCGGCGCTGTCATTCAGCCAGGTTAATGACGCAACGGAACCGCTCGATAACTCCAGTTTGTCGGGCCCGTAAATGTCCTCCAGTCGCAATTCGCCGCCCGGCGGTATCTCGGTCAGCGAACGCGTCGGTAACGACATCGGTTCGTTGATCCGCTGCACCGGAAAATCGGCCCCTGTTTTGATTTCCGAATCGAAAAAGTTCCAGGTCGCAAGTCCGTCGTTGCTTTCCGGCTCCAGCAAGTAGGCTGCCAACCGCGCCAACGGCTGGCTTGTTCTCACGATCAACGAACCCTTTTCAATGACCGCCGGCTCCGACCGCGCTTCGCATTCCAACGTTAGCATGCGATGATTTTGAAATTCCCTGGGCGACTTTCGCATATTGAGGACTCGATAGGTCGCCAGTCTTCCAATCAAGTTTTGCTCCAACTGTTCAACCTGGATACCATGCAACACTAATCGTTCGGCCTGCCAGCTGCATCGAGCGGGAATCACATAAGCAAACGGCAGACTGACTGTTTTCGTCGGCTGGTAATCGCCGAGAAATGTGACCTCGTAATCTTTGGGCTGCTCGCCGTCGTATCCGCGCACCACGACTTTCTCGTCGAACGGTGCCATTTGCGAATCGATGTGCACCAGCACGTTTTCCGGTTTGCTTTCCGCCAGTTGAACGATTTGCGCACGAGCGCCGGCTATCAATTGTTTTACATCAGCCGCGTTTTCCCGTACAAAGTTGACACATTGTTCGACGAACGCCTTGCTCGCCTCGATTCGATCCCGATAAGGCGCATATGAATAAGCCTCTGATAAAATGCCTAAGCCGCCGCGCAAACCGAAATACTCGGTACTGTACCGGGGCTCATTGCCGTACGTTGCCCATGTGGAATAATCGCGCGAGAAGTTGCCGTAATAAAATGTGGGGACACCGCGGGCTTCCAGCGCATCGGTCACCGCTGGCATCATCCGGTTTCGTAGAAACTCGCGCACCGGCTGCGGTGCCGATGGATTGTGTGGAATATCGTAAGTAAGCACGTAGCGGTGTCGCGAGCCGTTGGTCGTATGGCAGTCAATGAACATGTGGGGGTCAAATTGATTCATCAACGAAACCAGAGACCGCGCTTCCGGCGATTCCAACTTGACGAAGTCGCGATTGAGGTCCAGTTGTTGCGGGTTCGCCCGCTGACCCATTCCTTTTGCGGGACCCAACTGCCCCGGTCGATGGTCTTTTCCAACCCGCTCGTTGGCGTCTACATTGTAGTTTGGGATAATCACCACCACGCTGTCCTCCAGCCAAGGGTGCGCCGCATCGAGCGTCAGTTCGCGGAGGATCATCATTAGGCCTTCCTTGCCGGCGCATTCGCCGCTGTGAATATTCCCCATCAGCAACAATCGAAGACGCGTGTCGTTGGCATTGCCCATCTCAAAGGGCGGCCGCGCCACCACGGCCGAAATCATCGGTCGGCCCTCCACCGACTGTCCAAAATCGAGTCGCGTCACGTGACTGGCCCGGGCGGCACAGGCGTCAACGAAATCAGCGACATCCTGAAAGCTGCAGGTTGCCTGGTAATCGCTTTTTTCGGCAACGGTAAGTAATTCCGGATCCTGACCAAATAGCCACGAGGAACCGGCCAAGGTAACTAACGCGAACGCCAAAAAGGCCAGGAAACGCTCAAACCGCAATGTCATGTGCTGGGCTCCGGGTTGGCGGCCAGGCAGTTTGCAACACGAATCGCAAACTCTATCTGCCTCAT
>JBFILF010000011.1:0-26105 GCA_041599835.1 Pirellulaceae bacterium | reverse complement strand
GGTCCCAACAGTCCGGTAATTCCCGACCCGATGCGAAGCGACACATCTTCCAAGGCCCGCATTCGGCGGTAGTCCTTGACGATATTATCCAGCTGGATCAGATGTTCGTCGGTTTCTTGTTTCTGCATTTCCGCTTTCGAATCCTGTTGGGACACGGGGTCATTTTGACCGCGAGGCACCGACTTGTCCACGACAAACAGCTCCGACCAAGCGGTGGTTGGTAACCCGGATCGCAACGGATTGTCTGTTTCCGGAACCGCATGTCGCTCGACCAATGCGTGACGGTAGGCCATTCGCGGAAATGCCGCCGAGCTTGGATCAGAATCCAGATTGCCGGCCGATGATTTCTCAAAAACGGCCGGTCGCCGGCTCACGCCGGCTCACGCCGGCTCACGCCGGTGGTCGATAGCGGATCAAACGGCTCGTTTTCACGCGAAAGAGGCCGTCAATAGGCGCGGTTCCAAAGTTCAAACCGGGTCGGGTTCGTGCGGTCGGCCGCCGACAAGTTCCACATCGACGCTCGACCCCCGGGGAACAAACCGATAAATGCGATCCGCATATTTTTCAAACAAGCTGACATCGTGATGGCTAATCATTAAGACTTGGAACCCAAGTCCCCGCGCCGCCTGGTGCACAATGCTCACCAACTTGGGCACCAATTCAGGTCGCAACCAGCAATCTTGTTCATCCAGCACCAAAAATCGGCGATGCCTGGATTCATCGAGCTTGGCCAAGGCGAACATTCTCAGCCCGACGCTCAACACATTGTGCACGGAGCCGCCTTGGCCGCGGTTGATATCTTCGCGATGCCCGTCGTGATCAATCGAAAACTCGACAACGGCCGAGTTGCGTTTGAATTCCGCCACGGCGCGGAACTGGATCGGCTGTTGCAGCACTTCCTGTAGGGCAATGGTCAATTTTTCCTGTAGGACCCGCAAATCCTCCTGGAACAACTGTTCGCTGAGCGTGGCCAGCGCCGATGTTACTTGATCGGTAATCGCCAGGTAGCATTCCAGTTTTTGCAGCGTTCGCAAATTTGCCCGTTGCCGTCGCTGTTTCTCTTCGCGCTTTCCAGCCAATCGCTCGACGCGGCTTTTTAGCGCAGCCGGCGACGTGAGCGGCGGCCCGTCAGCCGGCAAAATACCATTCGAAGTCTGCGGTTTGTTCACGGCGCCGGTTTGTTTCATGGTGCAGCCTGTAACGCACTGTCACTTAGCCCCATCTGGTGGAGCGAGGTGGTTAGTGGGTGTCATCCTCCTCTTGATCGAGTTCAGCCTCGGCAAATTCTGCGTCGATGGCGGCCAATTTTTGTTCGATCCGGTCCAGATCATTTTGATACTGGAGCCGCTTTTTCTCGTTGGCCTGTTTCATGTCCGACAGGATCTGCCGCAATTCCAAAACCTGATCGGTGCCATATTCCTGTTTTGCGCGGCGCATTAGTTCGTCACGCCGTTTGATCGCGTCGTCACGTTTGGTTTGAATTTGAATTTTCCGTTTGTTCAGCTGATCGAACCGCTCGCGCAATTGCGGCAGCGATTGGTCCGATGAATCCGTAGCCGCGGGCTTTCGCCCAACTTGATCAGCCATGTTGGGTGACCTCCCTGGCCAGCCCGCGGATTTCTTCCGCCACCGGCCCGTCAAATTGTTCAAGATTTTTTTCCAGAAACGCCAGCAACCCGGCACCGCTTTGGGTCCGCCGCGCTTGCAACTCCATCAGTCCATCGACAAAGGCGGACGTGGCAGACACCCCTGAATCCGGCACGGCGGATTCGTGAAAGACTTGATCGAACGGCTCGTGCGGTACTTCCACAAAGTGCAAATGAAATTGGTTGTCCACGATCTCAACTTGCAACAGGGAGGGAACGTGCGACTGGGTTGCCTCACCCCGCGTGCGGCGGCTGATATTGCCGGGATTGACCCACAACGTCTGGCCGTGGCGCGCCGGCGGCATGCGACGATGAATATGGCCGTTGACCAGCAAGTCCACATTGGCGATTTCGTGCGGCACCAGTGTGGCGATCCCGTCGTCTTCGGCCATGGGAATATCGTGGTGGGCCAACCAAATGACGAGCGGTGGTTCATCAAATAAACCAGTCTGTGAGGGCAACGGCACCTGCTGGGGAATCGGTTCGCGGTACGACGAACCACCGATTGCCACCGGCCGCCCACCAATTTGCCCACGCCACCAACTGTCGGCCGATACGATTTTCAAACATCCCGAGTTGACCAGGATCGATAGGGAATCATTCTCGGTCAGCGTCGATTCGGCGCAATCGTGATTGCCAAAGATGCCGATCATCTCCTGGCCCTGCATCAATTCAATCAGCCGGCACAACATCCAAGTCGGATTGTCTCGAGGCTTGTCAAAAAAATCTCCCAGCAACACCGGCAACAGCCCGTTGGTTCGCGCGTAACTAAAACACCAACGAAGTTTCTCCAGAATGACGTTGGGATAGTCGTCACAACGGAATCCCGGCTGGCGACCTTCCACATGTGGATCGCCGATGATCGCCAGCCCCACATACTGTTTGCCGCGCTTAGCCATCGTGATCGCTCTCCGCCTGTTGCGCCTGGCCCGCCAACAACACCAGTTGCCGGGGTTCAATCTGCTGGCCACACACCGGGCAGCTGGGATTGGCGGCAACCCAAGCTTCCATCTCCGCAGTCGTTTGCATGATTTGCTGATGGATGCAGTCGGTTTCCGCCGTCCAATTTTCGATTTGGCTGTCCAACTGTGACAGTTGATCGACTAATGCCGCCAACGGCTCGGTTGATATCCATTCCGGTGGCGGCACCAACTGGCCCGCTACCTGACTGGCTTGGTTCCAATGCGCGACACGGTCTTCGAGAGTCTGCCGCTGTCGAATCATCTCTGCCAGTGGACCTTCATCGGCAAAAGACGGCACGTCGGCCAGCCGGTCGAGAACTCCGGCTTGCGATTCCAACCGCGTTCGGAGCGTCGTGGCATCGGTGATTTGTTCGATCAACGCACTAAGCGGCGCGGTCGGTTGAACGCGGGGTGGCTCCGGCAATTCATCAAACTGCGCGGTGAGCGACGATAACCAATTGCCTTGCAATTCCGATTTCAGTAATTGCCGAATATCGTCTTCCAATGAACCGATGGCCGTCCGCTCCCGTTGCAATCGGGCAAACGACTTGTCGCACTTGGTCAGTTTTTTGAGCAATTCATCGACCGGTTCCAACAGCTGCAATTCACTGTCGATTTGTGCGGATTCCTCGTGCAATCGTTTTTGCTCGCCCCGGGCGTCGCGAACCCTTTGCTGATGCAAATTTTGCATTTCCAAAAGGTGCGCGGCGTCGGAAGACGATGCGAAGAATTCGGCGGCCGTGCGGGATGATTGGTTCAGCAAAAAAACCGGTGATTTCTGTTCGCCGAAATGCACGTCGACCGGCCCCGAATCGCACTGGACCGGGTTGATTCTCAGCGTCTGCTCCAGCTCGGGCGGCACCTTTTGACGCAGCCGGTCAAACTCCACACCATTAATTTCATAACTGGGCGCCTTATTTTTGCCCCGTTGCCAGCGACTAACATGCTCGCGGCTTGCTGGCCCGTCTCCGTCATCGTCGGTGGTCACCACGCGAACCGAACACTCTCGGGTATCGTGTCGCAGCACATATTTCGAAGGATCGTTGTATGCCAGCACCTGCAGCGCCGCCACTACGGCACTCTTGCCACAATTGTTGGGCCCCACCAACACGGTCAGACCGTCGGCCGGCTCAATCACCGTACGGCAATGCGACATGAAATTGACAAGTTCAATCCGTTTGATCACGGCCGACTCAGCCAGACTAATGCTTGAATGTGTCGCGCTCAGTGAATAGAGGCGCTCCGTCTAAGTCTCGTCCAAGCCCAGGACACGTTTGGTCACCGGACTGGCGAATTGCCTAAATTATTCGCGATTCAACTCGATTGGGAAGCGGGGAGCAGCGGGACAAAAAGCCAGGGGCCAAGGGCTAACCTGCATCACCTGCCACCAATCGCGACGACAGCGAGAGCGCGGGCGATTATTGAACCACAATCGTCTTGCCGCCCGATTCGGTTGAAATGCCGAATACGATGTAGTCGACAGCTTGATCACCGAGGTTTCGCATTTCGTGAACCTCCCGAGGATCGATCACAATGGCGTCGCCGCCGTGCAATTGACACTGCACATCGCCCACCCGCATTTCCACCGAGCCGCCGACAATCACAAAAACTTCTTGCATGTCCTCATGAAAGTGCGGGCGAAACGACGAGTCAGCGGGCAACCGCGACCAGTTAACCATTTGCACTTGGCCGCGTATCAGATCGTTTTTCGTCGCCAATACCTTCTTGAGCACGCCGGGCCGCGCCGGGTCTTCGTGCGACGCCGGCACAAATTCAATTTGGTCACCGCGAATGATCTGCATCGGCGGGCTCCGCAAATTCGAAAAGCGAATGCAACACTCGCTATTTTTACGGTGAAATCACGAGCCTGACCAGCTGCCGTGATTTTTGAGCGGCAATAATTTTTGAGCGGCAATAACTTTTGAGCGGCAATGCGCAGGCGCAAGCGCTGAGGGTACTGCAGCGATTTCGATTCCGCTGGGGGCCGAATGACGGAATGCTTTTTGGCGGCTAGGCCGCGGTGGGTACGCGGTAGTGAATTATCCGCGCTTGCAGACCGCGATTCTGCAACTCGTGCACGGCGCTTTCAGCCTGCCGGTAGGTTCCAGCGGTGGTCGATTGCCGCCAAGCGGCCTGGTCGCTGCTGCGATATTGGATGCGATACTGTTTGGCCAAACCGCCAGGATTGCTGACGGCGATGATTCGCGATGGCTGGTTCATATTCTTTTCAACGTAACAGTCGGCGGTCGAAATGAAGTGCGGCAGAATGACCGGGCAGGGCGCAACTGTCAATTGAAAAAGTTTCAATTCGGCGGGGGGGTCGATCGCAGATTCAGACAGCCGAATATTGCATCATTCAAAGAGCCCAAGAGCGTAGAATTCGGCACGAGTTGCGAGCTTTGGGCGGGTTGGCCCACCAGCTGCGGGGCGTTCATACCGTCTCCCGCGCAAACGGGCTACCAGCCCATGACCATGTTCGACTCGACGACTTTACGCGCTTTTTCCAAGTCAGTTCCGGTTTCGTGCATGTACAGCCGGATTGCATGCACTTTATCGCCAGCGGCTTTGGCCAGGCAATCGCGAGCGACACTGCACGGATCCAATTTCTGCTCCGTGATGCCCAGCACTCCTTTGGAAATCACCCAGGTGTTACGCGGCCGCTTGGTCAGCCGTTTGATCGTCTCCATTGGATACGACTCGGTGGCAATCGACGTCGCCGTGTCTTCGTTATCGGCCCAGGTGATGATGATATGCGCTTCCGTTTCGACTTCGAACAGTGGCATATTTGTACTCCGCTTAAAAGAAAATTGCGAACGAGATTGGATTCAAGCATTTCGTGGGCAGTGGCTATTGCCTGAGATAGCGGCGGTTCACGAGCCCGAATTGAGGTTGGATCGTATTACACCAAAAGCCCTTGTTACATGGCAATACGGTATGGTTTACCCACGGATTTGGCTTGCCCCCGAGAGGCGGCGGCAACCCTTTAATTGAACCGACTGTCGTGCCTAAAAGACCGATAAAAAGGTCAATTCGTATCTGTGCGGATGCTGCCACTGTGGACAGTCAAGGTTCCCCCGTCAGCTAACAGCACCAGACCTCCATCGTCGGTCACCCCCCCGCCAGCGGCCCGGATTTCCCGCTCGCCCTGCGACCAGACAACCCGTCGGCCACGCAACCAATCTCGTTGGCGGCAGAATTCGATTAGCTCGTTAACCGCCAAACTTTTTGGACAGTCCAAACTGCTGACGAATGCGGCGGCGACCTGCGACAAAAGCTGGGTGAGATCGACGGGTTGGCCTACGACGTCCATCAGCGAAACAGCCCCCGGAACGCCATCCAATCGGTTATTTACATTCACGCCGCAACCGGCCACGATCAGATCACGGCGACCGGGCACCGGCTCGATTAAGCAGCCGCTGAGTTTTCGATCGGTTAAATATAAGTCGTTGGGCCATTTAATCATCGTTTTCGCGGCGCCACCGGTCGCGGCCAAAAGCGGGTCAATCACGCGACAAAGTTGCGCGGCCAACGCCAGCGGCAGCAAACCCGCCGTTGCTGAATCGCATGGTTGTCGTTCGTCGTCGGGCCGGCGAGTCAATAATGAAAATGTCAAGCTGCCAATACCTGCCGTCCATGTTTTGCTGCTGCGACCGCGCCCGGCGGTTTGCAAGTTGGTCACGAACAGGCATGGCGTGTCCACGCCAGGTTCGTTGCCAGCCAACTCAATGGCCCAGCGGTTGGTCGAATCCACCTGGGGCGACAGGAAAACCTCCGCCAGGGTCGCTTGGCGGCGGAGGGCGGAAACGTCGATCCGGTTGGCTTGTTCGATGTTCGATCGAACCAAAACCGGATCCGAATCTGGCGGCCTAAAACACGAATCTTTCATATGACTGGAAATATGGACTGCGGTTCGTTAGTTTGTAACAGCCGGACGAATCTGGATCCAAGGCAGACCGTCGCCGCAACGAATCAGACCATTATCGGCCAATCACACCATTATCGGCTGGCCATGGCGATAACGAACCCCCGGCGCGGGCCGGTGGCCAAACTAAATCGCTTGTTGGTGATCAATCCTTCGAACATCCCCGAACCAGGAGTTCAGCATGTCAGATGACGCAATCAAGACCGATTCCAATGAAAAGCTGTCAGGGCCGAATCGCCGGGATTTCGTCAAGGCCAGTTCGATCGTGGCGGTGGGGGCTGCGTTGTCTCACGATTTGCCGCTGGCTCGGGCGGCACACAACGGCGTTGAAGACACGCTAAAGATTGGCTTGATCGGGTGTGGCGGCCGCGGCACCGGCGCAGCGGTCAACGCTACCCATGCCGATTCCAACATCAAGATCACGGCGCTGGCCGACGCGTTCCAAGATCGCGTGGATTCTTGCCGCGAGCGGCTGGAGACACAGATTCCCGGCTTCATGGCGGTCGACAATGATCATTGCTTTACCGGTTTCGATTGCCACCAGGCGCTGATCGATTCGGGCGTCGACGTAGTATTGCTGTGTTCGCCCCCCTATTTCCGGCCGGCGCAAATGGAGGCCGCGGTTGAAGCTGGCAAACATATTTTTTGCGAGAAACCTATAGCCACCGATGCGCCGGGTGTGCGTCGAGTCATGGCGGCGTGTGAAAAAGCCCGCAAGAAGGGGCTAAGCGTCGTTTCCGGACTGTGCTGGCGATACGACATGGGCGTCAATGCGACCATGGACCGGATCAAACAAGGCGCTATCGGCGAACTTCGCGCAATTGAATCCAACTACATTACGGGAGAACTTTGGCACCGCGGCAACAAACCCGAATGGTCGGAAATGGAGTACCAGATGCGGAATTGGTTGTACTTCACCTGGTTGTCCGGGGACTTAATTGCCGAACAGCATATCCACACGCTGGACAAGGGACTGTGGCTCATGGACGACGAACCGCCGGTTCGCTGTTACGGCACGGGCGGGCGTCAGAAACGCACTGACGAAAAATTCGGAATGATTTATGACCATTTCGCCACCGTGTACGAATGGGCCAATGGTCTCAAAATGTTTTCACACTGCCGGCAGATGTCGAATTGTTTCACTGAAAATGAATGTCACGTGTTTGGAACGCGCGGCGTCGCCCACATACTCAAAAATGTCATTGAGAGCGAAATCGAAGAAGACGTGTGGCGGTACCGAGGTGATAAGCGCAGCATGTACGACGTGGAACACGATTATTTGTTTAAGAGCATTCGCGACAAGCAACCGATCAACAACGGCGAGTACATGTGCTTTAGCACGATGATGGCAATCATGGGACGGCAGGCTTCTTATACCGGTCAGGAAATCACCTGGAACGAAATCTGGAACGACGATCAAGTGCTGGGGCCAGACCACCTGCAATGGGGAGACTACGATCCCGGCCCGGTTCCGGTTCCGGGCACCGGCTAAAATTTCGGCCGTGCCCTAACTCAGCGTCAACACCGGTCCTGGCGTAGAATCTGGAGAGCGGACGGCCGGAGTCCGGTGACTTCAGGCCGAGTACGAACGACTACCGCGGATCAGTGGTTAGATGAACGAGAAACCCGGCGGGCTATATTACGCGGACTACTTGCAACTAGACAAGTTGCTGAACGCCCAGCAGCTGGAAAGCGCCGCCGACGGCCAGCCCGCGCACGATGAAATGTTGTTCATCATCGTGCACCAGGCCTACGAATTATGGTTCAAGCAGATTCTGTACGAGCTACGTTCCATCATCGAAATGTTCGGCGATAACGTCGTCGATGACCGGCAGATCGACTTGATGGTCGCGCGGCTGGCGAGGATTCAGAAGATCCAGCACCTGCTGATTGGCCAGATCGACGTGATTGAATCGATGACGCCGCTGGATTTCTTGGAATTTCGTGACCTGCTGGTTCCCGCTTCCGGATTTCAAAGCGTGCAGTTCAAGGAAATCGAAATCACACTCGGCTTGACCAGCGAGATGCGATTGCCGGCCGACCGCGAATTCATTCATTCGCGCCTCAGCGAAGCTGACCGGCAGCGGCTGGAGCAGTGCGAGGCGCGGCCCAGCCTGTTTGAAGTCACCGAAGACTGGCTGGAGCGGATTCCGTTTCTAAATTTCGAGCAGTTCGATTTCTGGCGCGAATACGAGGCGGCTGTCAAAAAAATGCTGGCCAGCGATCGCGAGATCATTGAACATAACCCGACGTTGCCGGAAAGTGTCCGTCAGCGGCAACTAACCGAATGGCTGGCCACCGAACAACGATTCAAGGCCATCCTCGACGAATCGCATTTCGTTCAGTTGCAACAACAAGGCGAATTCCGTTTGTCGCACAAGGCCATCTTGGCAGCCCTGTTTATCCACTTGTACCGCGACGAACCGATGTTGCAACAGCCGTTCCGATACCTGATCAGCCTGGTCGAAATCGACGAGCTGTTCACCAACTGGCGGGCGCGGCACGCCATCATGGTGCACCGCATGCTAGGCGCCCGGATCGGCACCGGCGGTTCCTCGGGTCACGATTACTTAAGCCGCACGACCAGTCAGAATCGTGTCTTTCTCGATCTGTTCAACTTGTCGACGTTCCTGATTCCCCGATCCGATTTGCCGGTGCTGCCCGACGATCTGATCCGGTCGATGGGATTCCGCTACGCCAGCCAATAGGTTGGCGGCGTTAGCTGGCGGCGGTCAGTGGCTAGCTGTGCCGACTGGCTCCGGCAAATGCTGGTCGATCAACTGGCCGGCCAACGCCTCGTCCAGTTCCGCAACATTTCGGCTGCGGCGAATCAACTCTGTCAGAATCTTGTCTTGAGCCCGGCCCCGCTTTAGCGCTTCGGCGTATGGAATGCGGTGAAACATCACCATCGAATAGCGGGGAATGAAGCGATCGGGGAATTGCCGTTCCAATTCAAAACCCAGTTGTTTTTTCAGCTGAAAATCTTCATCCATCACGCTATCGCGCATGATCAGGTAATTTTCCAGCGCCATGTCGGCAATCGCGTTGGCGTTGGGAATCCGCATCCGCTCAAACTCTGGTAGCACGACTGACCAGTCGTCGTCGTGCAGGTCCAACAGCCGGCACAACTCGCTGCAGTCCTCGAATCCCGCATTCATGCCTTGACCGTGAAACGGGACAATCCCGTGCGAAGCGTCACCGACAATGCAGGCCGTGTCCCGAAACACCCACCGGTCACAGCGGATCGTGCCAAGTTCACCGATCGGGTTGCCAAAATATTCGGCTTGCAAGTCGGGAATCAACGCTGTGGCGTCTGGAAACTGAGTGCGAAAGAAATGGTCCAACTCGTGCGGCTCGTCGATCAACTGGAAACTGGGGTTTCCAGCTTTGGGCAGGAACAGCGTCACGGTGTAACTGCCGTCGAGATTGGGCAGGGCGATCAACATGTACCCGCCGCGGGGCCAGATGTGCAGCGCCTCTTTTTCCATCAGGAAACTGCCGCCCGCTCCAGCGGGAATCGTCAGCTCCTTGTAGTTGTGGTCGAGCATATCGATGGAGCAATTTCCGCCGGTGGCCTGCACGATCGCATCGCGAACCGGCGACACCACGCCATCGGCACCGATCAACAATTCGTACTCGAATTGCGTGGTGGTCTGGCTGACTTCGTCACATAGTTCGATGGTCCGATTGACGAGATCAATCCGTTGCACGGCCTGTTGAAAATGAATGTCGACTTCGCAGTGCGTTTCCGCGGCGGTCATCATCAGCGCGTTCAGCTGGCCGCGCGATACGGAATAGATGACTTCGTGCGGTCGCTGGCCATACGGCGAGAATTCCAGTTGGCCATCGACTTCATGCAACATCCGCCCACGCATTGGGATCAGCAGCCGCTCGACATCGTCCATCAAATCCGCTTGCCGCAACGCGTGTATGCCGCGTTCAGCCAACGCCAGATTGATGGATCGGCCCGCCGACATTTGCCGCTGCCGCATGTCGGAGCGTTTTTCAAATACGATCACCTGGTATCCGCGGCGGCCCAACATCAGCGCCAATAGCGATCCGACCAGCCCGGCACCGGCGATCACGATTTGAAACGGCTTGGCCATGCTGGTGGTTACGTTGCTTTGGTGGACAGGCAGTCGGACAACACTTCGACAAATCGATAAACATCTTCGAACGAGTTGTATAACGGTACCGGCGCGGCTCGCAACACGTTAGGTTCCCTCCAGTCACATTCGACACCGCTTTGCTCCAGCCGCCGATGCACATCGCGACCCTCAACGCCATCCAGCTGGACCGTCAATGACAACTGGCAGCCGCGCCGCGGCTGTTCGACAGGCGTGATGACCTTGACCCGCGGGCCCAAACGCTGATCGAGCAGCCACTCTAAATATCCCGTCAAGGCGATCGACTTTTCCCGCAACGGCACCATGCCACCAGCGCGAATGAACACATCCAAGGCAGCGCGGATAGCGGCCAGCGACAAAATCGGCGGGTTGCTGATCTGCCAGCCTTCTGCGGTGGGAATCGCCTGGAACTCGTTTTTCATCAAAAACCGCGTCTGTTTGTCGTGCCCCCACCACCCGGCCAGCCGTACCAAATCGGTGTCGCGGCAATGCCTCTCGTGAATGAAACAACCGCCCACCGAGCCGGGACCCGAGTTGAGATACTTGTAGCTGCACCACACGGCAAAATCGACGTCCCATTGGTGGAGTTGTAACGGCACGTTGCCCGCCGCGTGGGCCAGGTCCAAACCAAACGGGATTTCGTAACGACGCGCCAGCGCGGCGATCCGCTGCATCGGGTAAACCTGGCCGGTGTAGTACTGGACGCCGGGCAACAGGATCAAGGCTAGCGAGTCACGATGCCGCTCGATGGCATCCGCAATGTCATCCCACTCGATGGTCGGCTGTTCTGGGGACGAAGTTAGCATGACGAGCGCGGTTGGCGGGTCGAAACCGTGCCAGCGTATTTGGGATTCCACCGCGTGGAAATCAGATGGAAACGCCTGATGTTCGATCAGTATCTGGTGACGCTGGGGCGTTGGCCGATAAAACGTGGCAAACATCAGGTGCAGATTGACCGTCAGCGAGTTCATCATCACCACTTCGTGTGGCAGCCCGCCCACCAATTCGGCCATCGGTTCAGTGAGGAATTCGTGGTAGGGCATCCATGGATAGTCGCCCTCAAAATGTCCGCGGACACCCAATTGTCGCCACTTGTCAAGTTCCTGCTGGACATATTCCCCGGTCTGTTTGGGTTGCAGTCCCAGAGAATTGCCGGCCAGATATATCACGGGTTCACCGGACGCGGTCACCGGCAGACAAAACATTTCGCGAAAGGACTGCAGCGGATCCGCCACGTCCATTTGTCGGGCAAATGCCAAGCCGGTTTGGAAAACAGCACGATCAATGGACATCAGGCAACCAAGGGAAACAGCACAGGCCGCGAGGGCGCTGCATCTGAAACGAAATCGGGGATTTGGATGTTCAGCATATAAACGCCGTCGGGAATCTCGTCCGCTACGTAGACCATTTCGGTTATCGTCTTGTGCCGTTGCGCCTCCGCGGTTAACTGGTGCGTGCCCTCGGCGACGTTCCAAAACAAATGGTGGTTGGTCAACAAGCCTTCGTCGTACATTTTGTCGACCGATGGCAGATCCAACAGCAAATGGTCGATGCCTGCCTCCGCAATGGTTTGCATGGCCTCCACCGTCAAAAAGGCCGGATGCCGATCGGTTCCGTAGGCCACCGTTGGTTTGTTGTCCTGGTGGGTTGCCGTACGAATGACCAGAGCCTGGCAGGCTTGTATGGGAAACGGCGACAGCGATTCTGCGGTGATCACTTCGTCGTGGTGATCCAGTTCCGGCCGATATGATTCGCTGGTTTCGCGGGCGGCCACCGGTCTGACCGTCACCAGGCGGGCGGTCAGCCACGCCGCGCGCAACAAGCTGCCGACCGCGACCGGCTGGTCCACGATATGCCCGACCGACTCGGTATGTGTCCCATTGCAATGGGGAATTACCGACAAGTGTTTAACGTTGCAACTGCCACCCCGACGGGTGTCACCCACAAACTCGCCGGCGGAGACTGTTTGCGCCGCCGCCCGCTGGACACCGAAGTGATTGGGTTGCGGACCCTCGAAATCCAACGGAATCGCGATCGACCGCCCGGCCTCCAAGTTCACCTGGTACTTTTGCGCTTCAATTTCCACGGTCATTTTTATGGGCGTTGTGGATTCGATTGTTGAACGTCCTTTTTTTAACTGCGGATAAAGAAAATCATTGGGCAACACCATTAGAACCGCGGCGCCCCGAATTTCAAAGCCGCGCTGGCGATGTTAACATGCCGTAGTCATTCGGTGGCAGGCACTAATCTTCAGGACGGACGGCGGTAGCATGAACCTTGACTTAAGCGGCAAGACCGCGGTGGTTTGCGGCAGCACGCAAGGAATCGGGCAGGCTTCGGCCATTGAAATCGCCTTGCTCGGTGCCAACGTGGTATTGATGTCGCGAAACGAATCCCGATTGCGCGGCGTGGCCGAAGAACTTCCCACAAACGGAAAACAACAACACCATTACCTGGTCGCCGATTTTACAGACCCCAGCCAGGTCGAGCAGCAAATCAGGGAGTGGGTTCAGCAAGGAAACACGGCGGAAATCTTAGTCAATAATACGGGGGGACCTGCGGCCGGCACGGCGATTGACGCCCCCATCGATGATTTCCGAATCGCATTCAATAACCACTTGATATGCAACCATCTGCTGACCCAGGCACTGGTGCCGGGGATGAAAGCCAACGCTTACGGCCGCATCGTCAATATTATTTCCACGTCGGTCAAAACGCCGATTCCAGGCTTGGGCGTGTCCAACACGATTCGCGGCGCGGTGGCCAGTTGGGCAAAAACGTTGGCGACTGAACTGGCTCCGTTTGGCATTACCGTCAACAACCTGTTGCCGGGAATGACGTGGACCGGACGCCTGGAATCGCTGATCAAAGGCCGGGCGGAAAAATCAGGTCAAACGGTTGACCAGGAGGCCGATAAAATGAAAGCGGAGATTCCGGCGGGCCGATTCGGACAACCCAACGAATTGGGCGCGGCGGTGGCCTTTTTGGCTTCGCCGGCAGCGTCCTATATCAACGGCATCAATGTACCCGTCGACGGGGGGCGGACCGCTTGTCTTTGATCAAGATAAAAAACCTGATCGGCGGACAACTGTGTCCGCCTGCCGACGAAACCTACCTCGACAACGTCAACCCGGCGCTGGGCCAGGTCTATTCGCTGGTGCCCGATTCCGGGCCGGCAGACGTCGAGGCCGCAGTGCAGAGCGCCCGCGCTGCGTTCCCAGCGTGGTCCAAGTCCACGGAAGGCGAGCGGGCCGTGGTGTTGAACCGGATTGCCGACCTGGTCGATCGCGATCGAGAAAAACTGGTCCGGGCCGAAACCGACGACAACGGCAAACCGCTCAAGCTGGCCCGGGCGGTGGACATGCCGCGGGTTTCCACCAACTTGCGATTTTTTGCCGGCATGGCACAGGGGTTTGCCAGTCAGTCACATGCCATGCCCGATGCGATCAACTACACGTTGCGGCGGCCGATTGGCGTGGTCGCCTGCATCTCACCGTGGAACCTGCCGCTGTACCTGTTCTCCTGGAAGATTGCTCCGGCGCTGGCCACTGGCAACTGTGTGATTGCCAAGCCCTCGGAAGTCACGCCGATGACGGCGTATTTGTTTTCCGAATTGTGTATCGAAGCCGGCTTGCCGGCCGGCGTATTAAACGTCGTGCATGGCAGCGGGTCCAAGACCGGAAACGCCATATTGAACCATCCCGGCATCCAGGCCGTTGCGTTTACCGGCGGTACAAAAACTGGCGAACATATCGCCCGCACGGTCGCGCCTCAATTCAAAAAACTGTCGCTGGAGCTGGGCGACAAAAATCCGAATATCATCTTTGCCGATTGCGATTACGAAACGATGATGCAGACGACGTTGCGCAGTTCGTTTGCCAATCAAGGTCAAATTTGCCTGTGCGGTTCGCGGGTATTGATCGAAGAATCAATGTACGAGAAATTCCGCGAGGATTTTGTGCATCGTTCACGCGAATTGCACGTCGGTGATCCGCTGGACGATGAAAACGATCTGGGCGCGGTCGTTTCGCACCCCCACCAGCAAAAGATTTTGGGCTGCATCGACCTGGCGCGGCAAGAAGGTGGCTCGCTGCTTTGTGGTGGTTCGGCACCGCACGTCTCCGGCCGTTGTGCCGGCGGTTATTTTGTGGAACCCACCGTATTGGAGGGACTGCCGTCGGATTGCCGCACGAACCAAGAGGAAATTTTTGGGCCGGTCGTGACCTTGCAACCGTTTCGGGACGAACAGCACGCGCTGCAGCTGGCCAACGACTCGCAGTACGGTTTGTCGGCCACGGTGTGGACGAGCGACATCGGCCGAGCGCACCGGGTGGCGGAACAATTGGAAACGGGCGTGGTGTGGATCAACTGTTGGTTGATCCGCGATTTGCGAACCCCGTTTGGCGGCATGAAACATTCGGGCGTCGGCCGCGAAGGGGGCATGGAGGCATTTCGATTCTTTACCGAGCCCAAAAACGTCTGTGTCAAATATTGAAGTGACCAAGCAATGACCAGCGAAAAATTCGTAACCGACCAGGCGCCGCCCCCGGTCGGGCTGTACCCGCACGCGCGGCGAGTCGGTAACCTGCTGTTTCTGTCCGGGGTGGGACCGCGCAAACCGAATACTGACGACATTCCCGGCGTCGAGTTGGATTCACAGGGCAACATCATCAGTTACGACATGGAAACGCAATGTCGCAGTGTGTTTGACAACGTGCGCGTGATCGTGGAAGCGGCCGGCTCCAGCTGGGACCGGCTGGTCGACGTGACCGTTTTTTTGACAAACATGAAAGAGGATTTTGCCACGTACAACCGAGTGTATGCGGAATATTTCCAGGACAACCAGCCGTGTCGCACCACCGTCGAAGTGAGTGCGCTACCCACGCCGATTGCGATTGAACTAAAATGCATCGCAACCGTTGATTAGAAAACGTGGCAGGACTACGTGTCGACCATTCAGCTACCCGACAACCCGACGATCGATGTCCACACGCATATCCTGCCCGAAACGTGGCCCGATCTGGCCGAGCGATACGGCTACGGCGGCTTTGTGTCGCTGGTTCATCACCAGCCGGGTTGCGCGCGGATGATGATTGACGGCCGGTTCTTTCGCGAGATTCAAGAGAATTGCTGGTCCCCCCAGGCGCGGATGCGCGACTGCGACCAACACGGCGTGGATCTGCAAGTCCTTTCGACCGTGCCGATCATGTTTAGCTATTGGGCCCGGCCCGACCACGCGGCCGACTTGTCGCGGATCCTCAATGATCACATCGCCGGCATCGTTCGCGATTATCCCAATCGATTTGCCGGTTTGGGCACCGTGCCGATGCAATCACCAAAACTGGCAATTGTCGAGTTGGAACGGTGCGTGAAACAGCTGGGTCTGTGCGGCATTGAAATTGGATCGCACGTCAACCAGTGGAATTTGAACGATCCGAACTTGTTTGCCGTATTTCAAGCCGCCGAGGAATTGGGGGCGGCGGTGTTTGTCCACCCCTGGGACATGATGGGCAAAAACCGCATGACCAAGTACTGGTTGCCATGGCTGGTGGGGATGCCTGCTGAAAATTCGCTGGCGATCTGTTCCATGATTTTTGGCGGCGTGTTTGAGCGGCTGCCCAATCTGCGCGTCTGTTTTGCGCACGGCGGCGGCTCGTTCCCCGCCACCATCGGCCGCATCGAACACGCTTTCAATGTCCGCCCCGATTTGTTGGCTGTCGACAATGATGTCAACCCGCGGCAATATGTCGGCAAATTTTTCTTAGACACGCTGGTACACGAAGCTCGCGCACTGCAATACCTGATCGACCTGTTCGGAACGCAATGTTTGGCGCTAGGTACGGATTACCCATTCCCGCTCGGTGAATTGGAGCCCGGCCAGGTGATCCGTTCGTTAACCTGTTTGTCTGAGGACGCGCGATGGGAGCTGCTGGGCGGCACGGCGCGTCGCTGGCTGCAGATTTGAGGCGGATTCCTCAAGTTCACAACCCGGCTGGGCAGGCGTTTGATTGCCGTTGTTTGAATTACCGCTTCGCAAAGTTATCATCGAGTCCGGCTGACAAACTACTCGTCGAATTCATTTGATTGATTGATGCAACAGAAACTGCGAGTCGACACGAGCATCACGGTGGAAACCCCGGAAGGTGTCGATTTCGAATTCCAGCTGGCGGGACCGGGTAAACGTGGCCTGGCCCTGGCCATCGATATGGCGTTAAAGCTGATATTTCTGTTCATCACGCTACGTTTGCTGAGTCTGTTCGGTACGATTGTGGGCGCCACCGGTATGGTGACGGGAACAGCGTTGCTGCTGGTGTTTTTCGTAAACTGGTTGTATTCGGGATGTTTCGAAGCGCTGTTCAATGGTCAAACTCCGGCCAAAATGTTGATGCGGTTGCGCGTGGTGCGGACGAACGGAACGCCGATTGGCGTGTACGAAGCCTTCGGACGCAACTTGCTACTAGCCGCCGATTTTCTGCCAATCGGTTACGCCGCCGGCTTGCTGACCATGTTGGCCACGCGGCGCATGCAGCGCCTCGGTGACTTGGTGTTTGACACCATGGTCGTCGATGAGAAACCTGAGGCCATGATCACTCATTTGGAATTCGTCGGACCGGTGCCGGCGTTGCATCGCTCACAATGTAGCGGCCGGTTTGACGTCCCGGAGCGAACGCTGGCGATCATTGAGCGGATGTTTGAAAAAAACCGGTACATTCCGTTCGATCGTCGTGAGAATATTGCCGAACTGCTGTCGCTGCCGTTGCAGCGGCGATTGGGGTTTCAAATCGAGGCAGCTGGTGGCCCTCCGCACAGCTCGGCTTATCCGCATACGGAGTTTTTGCACCGCGTGCTGGTGACGTTCGCCGATCATCCGGATCTACCGCAAGCGACCGCTGCGTTACCCGAAATCACTGATTCCCATGAGTATTTGACGGAAGTTGAGGGAGCGGACACCGGTGTGCAGTGGCTGGACGTACAGCCGCTTGACACCGAACCGGCAGCGCAGCGATCGCCGACCACGGACCAACCGCGCGGAGGTACCGCGCCATGAAGCGAGAGCGGTTCGTACAAAAACGTCGTGAAGAATGGAAACGATTTGAAAAACTGCTGAGCAATTTGCGGGGCGCGCGGCGACGACGATGGAGCAGCCAGGATCTGGGCGAACTGGCGCGGATGTATCGCTCCATCTGTTACGACTTGTCGCTGGTGCGTTCCCGCGAGTGGGGTGCTCATCTGGAAATCTATCTCAACAACCTTGTGGCCCAGGGGCATAATTTTCTGTATCGAGCCCCGCCTCGTTCGGTTGCGGCGGTCGTCGAATTCTTGATCGCAGGATTTCCGCGGTTGCTGCGCAAGCATAAAGTATTTTTCTTTCTGGCCGCTGGTTTGTTTTGCGGGCCGTTTATCGTGGCCATGCTGTTGGCCATTTACGATCCCGTATCGGCCGAAGCGATCGTGGAGAAATCGATTCTCGAATCCGTGGGCGACATGTACGCCGAAGATCTTTATTCGCGAATCGATGCGGATTTTGCTGATCAACGGGCGACGATGGCCGGGTTTTACGTTCTCAACAATGTGGGGATTGCGTTTAAGTGCTTTGCACTTGGCGTGTTTTTTGGAATTGGGACCATTCGCGAGCTGTTGTTCAACGGCATCGTGCTCGGCACGATAACCGGCTACATCGTCAGCCAGGGAAACAGCGGCAATTTTTTTAGTTTCGTCATTTCGCACGGCTCGTTCGAGTTGACGGCGATTGTGATCGCCGGCACGGCGGGGTTGCTGATTGGTTGGGGCATGATTCATCCGGGAAAATGGTCGCGATGGGATTCGCTGCGGCGCTACGGGCAGGACGCCATCAAACTGGTGCTGGGGGCGGGCATCATGTTGGGAGTGGCCGCGTTGATCGAAGCTTTTTTTTCGCCCATGGCGATTCCCGACACGATCAAATTCACGGTCGGCACATTGTTGTGGCTGGTCGTGGCTTTTTACCTGGTGTGTGGTGGCAGGCAGTTTCTGACGCGGACGGCTGAGTCAACAGGCCTGGAAGATTCGTCAACCGGGCGGAGGTCGGCCGACCAATGAGAGTTCAAGATTGTATCGTTTCGGTACGGCGTCGAACGATTGGTGGAAACATCGATCTGTCGTTTGCGTTCATGCGACAATTTTGGTGGCCGATTCTCGGCCTGACGGCGCTGTTTGCCGTGCCCTCGACGATTTTCGTTTGGTATTACTCTCATTGGTCGCGGGAGCCGCTGATTCCCAGCTTGTTCATGTTTGGCGTCGCCAGTGCGCTGCTGAGCGGTGCGCTGATCGCCGGCATTGGACCGCAAGTTTTCGGCGTGCCACTGGACGTCGCCTCCGGGCTGAGCGGTTTACGGAGCCGACTAACCGGATACAGCTTTTGGATGGCGATGGTGAGAATGTTGCAAGCTTTTTGCAGCTTTTGCTTTGCGTGGCCCATCTTGCTGATCACGCCTTACATCGGTCACGTGGCCGAGATTATTTACCTGGAGCGGGCGCCGATGCGTCAGGTGTCCCGGCGATTGAATCACATTGCGGGAAACGGCGGGTATTTCCGCAACCTGCTTAGCACCTTGGTGCTGATGGTGCTGTGGCTGTTGATGTCGTTGGGCTTGTTCGTCACCGCCGATACGCTGAGCAATTCTTTGTTCAACCAACCGATTTTCCTAAAACGACTGGACATGTCGCCGGATCTGTTTGAGGCAATCGTTCAGTTGCTGACACGAGATCCGTTGGTGATTACGACGGCTCAAGTGGCAATCTGGCTGCCGTTTCCGCTGATTCGACTGGCGTGGTTTTTTTGTTATCTAGACCAGCGCATTCGCAACGAGTGCTGGGACATCGAACTGCAGTTTCGAATTGAGGCGGAACGGCTGGAGGAATTGCAGTGATGTTTCGTTTCCAGGTAGTGGATGCCCCTACGTGGCTGCGGTTGACTAGCTGCTGGCTGGCCATCGCCACCGTCGCCTCAAGTTTCGGCGGCGAAAACAACGGTTATCAGCCAACTCAACCCTTGGACACTCGCACGATTCACGAGGTGGCGCGTGAAATCATGACGAGCGCCGATTTTCGGATGCTGAACGATCCCGGCAATCAATCGAAAGACGCTTCGCCTGGATTCCTGCAACGGGTTATTGATGCGATTGAGAAATTTCTGGAGCGGCTATTTGGCAACATGCCCAGCTCCGAGCGGACCGATTCGGGGGCAGCCATCGGATTGTCTCAGGTGATTCTCGCAACGGCGATTGCGTTACTGTTGGTGATTGTGATTTGGATTGTAGTGGCGGTCATTCGATCCATTGACGCGCGGCAAGCGGCGCGGCGCAAGGGGCCGTTTGGGCCGGAATTGGACGCAGCGGTCGACGTTGCTTTGCCGCCCGGAGAACTCGCGACCAACATTTACGTCGAGCGGGCCATACAGCTGGCCCGTCAAGGCGATTATCGGATGGCGATTCGGCAATTGTTGTTGGGCGGCATGAGTTGG
Source organism: Pirellulaceae bacterium (assembly GCA_041599835.1). Classification (GTDB taxonomy): domain Bacteria; phylum Planctomycetota; class Planctomycetia; order Pirellulales; family Pirellulaceae; genus CAJQPP01. Next base: position 5,946 of record JBFILF010000011.1, on the reverse strand, counting down.
ATGGAACGTGCCGGCAAAATTCGCTTTCGTCGCGGATTGACCAATCGGGATTACGTGCGGGCCGTCTGGCGTCAAACCCCGCGGCGCGAGGCATTTCTGCAGATCGCCACAAATTTCGAACGAGTATTTTTTGGACGCCGCGCGGCGACCCGCGAAATGTTTGAATCCTGCTTGGATAGTTTTCAGAAGGCTTTCCGTGAAACGATTGGGGAAACTGCAAAAAGCTGATGTGATGTGGGCCGCCGCCATCGGTCTGTTGGTCCTGCTGCAATTCTGGTGGTTGCCGGGCAAGCAACCGTCAGCCAGCGATTCCTTTAGCAATGCTATCGAAGGCAAACTGGGGTTGTACCGCATCCTGTCGCGGTTGCTGCCCAACGTGCGCCGTGAATCAGACAACTTGCTGCCGGCGACCGCGCGGACGATCGTGTTGATCGGCCCCGATCGGTATCCCAACGATCGCGAAAAACCGCAACTGGCGCGGTTTGTTCGCAGTGGTGGCACGCTGGTGTTTGCGCCTAACTGGTCCAACCCCGATTTTGATTTTCCGGCGGTTTGGCTGCAAACAGAATCGAGAATCTCCGACGGAGACGACGAAACGGGGCCGATCGACGCCGATGCAGGTCGCTCGCAGGATCAACGCCGCGATTCTCAATCCGGCAAGGACGATCCCACGCCACCGGTCGAGTTGCCTGGGTTTTGGCAGCCGGAAAAACTTTTGGTCACCAGCCCGCTGCTGGAGGGCTCGGTCTCGTGGCGGACCAACGCCGCGCTGCGGATTTCAGATCGAGTGAGCGCGGAAACCTTGGTTCAGGGAACAGGGGAAAGCGTCGAAGTCGCCGGCTGGCCTGTCGGCAACGGTTATGTTCTGGCCTGTTCCAGCGCGGATGCGTTCAGCAATCGTTCCATGTTGGACGAATTGTCGGCGGAGCTGGCGGTGCGACTGATCGATTACGCCGACCAACAAAGCACGTTGCAAATGGAGTTTGGCGAGGGATTCGAAATTGTGATCAATGAATCGCTGAACGCCAGTGAAGCCTATCGGTACACGGGGATCCTGTTCAGCCCCGCGTTGCGCTCCGGAACGCTACAACTGATGTTGGTGGCGTTGCTGTGTGCCTGGTTTGGTTTTCATCGTTTTGGGCCGGCTCGCCGAATCGAGAGTCCCCATCGCAAAAACTTGACCGCCAGCGCCGAGGCCGTTGGTAATTTGCAATATGTGTCGCCGGACGGGGGCCGGGTGGTGGGACGGTATATGGAATACATCGACAGTTACTTGCGACGAACCTATGGTCACACGGTGCGGCTTGATGCGCACGACATCATTGCGATGCGAACCGGTTTGCCGCTTGACGAGGTCCGCACGGCGTTGAATCACGCGCGGCGGATGGTTGGCGCCGATCGCGTGTCGTCGGCCCAGGCCGCGCGGACAATCCGCTGGCTGGCCCGTTTGCATCGCAACCTGCAAAGAACTGATTGAACCGCGAATGAATGTTGATCAAAAAGGAAACTCCATGGAGATTCAACGCGTCGCCGAACGCTTCAACGCTTGCCTCGAACAAATCGGCAAGGTGATTGTCGGCCAACTGGAACTGGTGGAAGGGGTGGTGGTGGCTCTGTTCTCAGAAGGCAGCGTGCTGGTCGAGGGCCCGCCCGGTTTGGGAAAAACGCTGCTGGTCACGGTGTTGAGCCGCACGGTGAACTGCCAATTCCGCCGCGTCCAGTTCACGCCGGATTTAATGCCCTCAGATTTGACCGGTCACAGCGTGTACGACATGCAAAAGCAGTCGTTTCACTTTAACCCGGGTCCGGTGTTCACCAACATCCTGTTGGCCGACGAGATCAATCGGGCGCCGCCCAAAACCCAGGCGGCATTGTTGGAGGTGATGCAAGAGCAACAAGTTTCCGTGGATGGGGTCAGCCATCCTTTGGATCGACCTTTTCTCGTGATCGCAACGCAGAACCCCATCGAACACGAAGGCACCTATCCATTGCCAGAAGCACAGGTTGACCGGTTCATGTTCAAATTGTTGGTCGATTACCCGGCACCGGATGACGAGGTGGACATATTGCGGCACTACTCCGGCGGCAAGGACCCTCGTAACTTGTCAGATTTTGGCGTGAGCCATGTGATGACGGCGGCCGACGTGTTGGAGATTCAAAAGATCGTGCGGCAGGTCATCGTCGAAGAAAAATTGCTTAAATACATCATTGACATCGCCAATACGGCTCGTTCCTGGGGTGCGGTGACGGTGGGCCCCAGCCCGCGGGCCGCCGTCAATTTGCTGGTCGCCGCCCGCACGCTGGCAGCCTGTCGCGCCAGAGACTTTGTGACGCCGGACGACATTAAGGAATTGGCGCCGTGGGTGTTGCGGCACCGCATCCGTCTGCGGCCGGAAGCGGAAATCGAAGGCACTACGGCCGACGAAATCATTGCCCAGATCCTGGACAATGTGGAGGCGCCTCGCTGATGATCCCGACACGACGGTTCATATTGATCGCGTTAGTGTTGGTGCTGCCGCTGGCGGTGGGCGGCGTGGCCCGCAACGTGGCGGATGCCGCGTTGATTGCCAATCTTGTGTTGTTGGGTCTAGCCGCCGTCGATTTTTTGATCAGCGCTTCTCCAAACGACGTCGAGATACGGCGCTCGATCTCTGAGGTACTCAGTTTGGGGGCCGTCAATCCTGCCAGTTTGGTTGTGCGCAATCGATCCCGCCAAACATTGCATCTCAGCCTGGACGACGACCCGGGCCCCCGCTGCCACACGGAGCGGCTGCCGCAAACGATTCAATTACCGCCGTGGAAAGAGCAAACCGTTGAGTACGATGTGATCCCGTTTCGCCGCGGCGCATCAGAGATGCCGCGCGTGCATTTGCGGTTTCCCACACGGTTGCGGCTGTGGTCGCGACACCAGGTCAGGCCATTGGCCACCGATATTCGCATCTATCCAGACATTCGAGCCGTGCACCGTTACGAATTGATGGCGCAAAAGAATCGCTTGGCGGAAATCGGCGTGCGTGTCGTGCGGATGCCTGGTCAGGGGCGCGAGTTTGAACGGTTGAGGGAATACCGCTATGGCGACGAAATACGACAAATCGACTGGAAAGCCACCGCGCGGCACCGCCAGTTGATCAGCCGCGAGTTTAACGTCGAACGCAATCAGAACATCGTGATCATGGTCGATTGCGGCCGGTTCATGCGAAACGAGACCGATGGCATTTCGTACCTGGATCGCGCGCTCAACTCGGCGATCATGCTCAGCTACATTGCATTGGGGCAGGGCGATAACGTGTCGTTACTGGCATTTTCCAACAGAATCGAACGATTTGTGCGGCCCGTCCGCGGCAAACCGGGCATTCAGTCGATTCTCCGCTCGACCTATGATATCGAGACTTCGGACTTTGCCGCTGACTACAGCCTGGCCCTGGAATATTTGTCGCTGGTGCAGCGCAAACGGGCGCTGGTATTGTTAATTACCTTTGTAACCGACGAGTTGCAGCTGAACGTGATTGGTGAAAGCTTGCGGCTCAAGTCCGTGCCCTATTTGCCGATGTGCGTTTTACTGCAGGATGTGGGGCTGAGGCAGATGGCAGACCGCATTCCGGAAACCGACTTGGACGCTTACCACACCGCCGCCGCCGCGCAGATTCTGACAGGCCAAACTCGTGTGGCAGCTCAACTGCGCGAATCGGGCGTGTTGATGGTCGACACCCCGCCCGACTTGCTGACCGAGCGGCTGATCAACGAATACCTCAGCGTCAAAGTACGGCAAATGATCTAACGTCGAACGATGACGCACTTTGCTTTGGTCGAAACACTGCTTGCAAATCGTTGAACGGCCGTGGGGGTGAAACCAGGTACCCACCCGGGAAACCACAGGGTAAGCACTGGGTAACCAATCAACACTCATCTTCCGTTAAGCGTCCGGAGTATTGCATCCTGATTTTGGTGAGAATATACTATTCAGCATCTCCTACTCTGGGGAGCTTGCATCGCGGGTTTTGCATCAGGGGTTGGGTCGATGTTCAGTCGGTTCGGTTTGTCTCGCTTGGCGTTTTGCTGCGGGCTGGTTCTGTTCGGTTTGACGACAGAGCGTGCTCGTTCGTTAAACGGCGATTTAATTTTTGGAGACCTGGCCGATGCCGAGCGCTCTGGAATTGGCTCGGTGGTCAACTCCGCCTCCATTACCATTCGGGCGGGCAGGTATAGTGGTCCAGGTCAGCTGCCTCGCCGCAACGCCATCTTCGTCTTTGATCTGAATTCGATCTCCCAGCCTTTGGTATCTGCCGATTTGGGCTTGTTCTACGTCTCTAGCACCGGCAACGTCACCCGGTTTAACGGAGATTTGTGGGGCGTCGGCTTTAATTCCACAACAGCCTTTCCCGCGACGGCCACGTTTAAAGCGAATTCCAACGCCGATCCGCCTAACGTGCTGATTCAAAATGATTTTGTCACGTCGTCGACAACGACCGGCGTGTACGTGAATACCGACGCGGCTGGTGATACCAACCTGTTGAATTACTTGAATTCACGTCCTGCCGGTCCGGCGGGCCGATATGTGTTTTTTCGCGTTAACCAGGACCGCAATCCCGGAGGCAGTCCCACCAGTCGCGGGTACAATTTTGCGTCTGCCAATGCTGCGGGTTTTTCGATGGATCCGGTGTTGTTTGTCGTGATCCCGGAACCGAACGCGATGACGGCGTTGTTCCTGATTGGCATGCTGGTTTGGTTAGGCACGACGCGAACTCGCCGGGGCAAACGCATCGCATTGGCCTGAAATCAAGTGATGTTTCGCGTGCCAGCGGTTCGAGTCTGAGCGGGTCAGACCAACTGCTTTTGAATGATCGTGCCGTCCTTGGTGGTTCGAACTTCGAACCCGGCATCCTGCAATTTGGTGCGAATCGCATCTGCCTGATCGTAGTCTTTGTTGGCTCGCGCCTCATCCAGTTCGCGGCACCATTGTTCGGCCAATTGATAAGCGTCGCTGGCGGCCGCCTGGCCGGAGCCCGCTGACTCGAGGCCTTCGTTTAGCGGTGCCACCGACAGCACCGAGTTGATTTGTTTGAACACACCGAGCGCTTCCGCGGCGTCGGCCTGCTTGGAAGATACCCACGGCATGACCACGCCCATTGCGCCGGAAATATTCAGATCATCGGCGAGTGCTGCGGCGAATTGCTGAAGCACCGGATGCGACAGATCGACCGGGGCAGCTTGTCCACCGGATTCTTTTTCCAGCGCGGCTCGAAACTCCTGCAGCCTACGAACGACATTGGCCGAATCGCCCAATCCCTTTTTGGTGAAATTCAGGTTTGATCGATAATGCGATTTGATCAATTCGTAGCGCAGTACGGCCGGGTCGACGGGACGACCGGTCACGCGGCCTTCGAATACGTCGCGGGCCGTGTAAAAACTGCCTTTACGCTTGGACATCTTCTCGCCTTCGACAAACAAAAACCGGGCGTGAATCCAGTAATTGGCAAAGGCGTTTTTCCCGCTGGCGCCGCACGATTGGGCAATTTCGCATTCGTGATGGGGGAAGATCAAATCTTCGCCACCCGTGTGAATGTCAATCACGGGACTGCCCAGCAGTTCGGTGGCCATGACCGAACATTCAATGTGCCAGCCCGGGTATCCGGTACCCCAGGGCGACGGCCATTTCATGATGTGTTTCTCGTCGGGTTTCCACAGCATAAAATCGGCGGGGTGCTTTTTGAGCGCCTGATCTTGATCGGAGACCCGGCCGCCGGCGCCACTTTTCAGATGTTCCAGCGTGTTGCCGCTGAGCTGCCCATAAGCCGGAAAACTCTCCACGCTGAAATACACCACTCCGTCGCCAGCCACGTAGGCATGCCCGCGTTGTATCAGCCGCTCGATCATGCGGATCATACCGTCGATGTGCTCGGTCGCCTTGGGAACCTGTTGCGGGTATTCAAAGGCAATTTTGTAACT